>DBGCYC010000136.1:0-12234 GCA_048390825.1 Candidatus Merdousia sp. | reverse complement strand
TCACTATGGGGATAGAAGTATTGGCATAGCCAATCTTCGTAAGGGGCTTGCCCCTTCTATGGAAGCGGCACCTTGCCGCGGGGATAGGCGTATTGCGTGAGCAATCGCCGTAAGGGGCTTACCCCTTCTATGGCAGGCGCACCTTGCGCCCCCCCTTTTATGGAAGCGGCATTGCCGCTGGCAGGCGCATCTTTCGCCCGCCATTGCTTCGGCCTGGCGGCTGTGAGTGGGAAAAAACAAACCCGCCCGTTTTTTTTGGGCGGGTTGTTTCAGGGTGAAACGCCGGGGCGTTTCACGTCTGTCCTGCGGAAGCTTATCCCTCTTTGACGTCGTTTTTGAAGAATAGCAGGAATACTATGAGCAGTACGCCTGATATGGACGTTTCGATGAGGAATACGGACTTCCAGTCTATCACGCTCGCCTGCGCAACGACTTCCGTCACGGCGTTCGCGGTCTGCTTTATGGATTCCGCGGTGAAGGTCGAGGTGTTGGCGTCTATGAGCCAGTTGGTGAAGTACGCCCCGACGATCTGCGCCACGCCGAAGGCGAGGCAGAAGAAGAGCCCCTGCGCCTGCGCCTGAAGCTCTTTGGGCGCCTTCTTGGCCATGTACATCTGGGCCGTGACGAAGAAGAATCCGAAGATTATGCCGTGCACGACTATCGCGCCCCAGTAGAGGCCGTCTACGTCGAGCGCGTAGGCGCAGAACGCGTAGCGCAACACCATCGCAAATATGCCGATTGCCATCGTGAGCTTCATTCCGAAGAGCTTTATGGCCACCGGCAGGAGGGCGATGAACGCCATTTCGGAAATCTGGCCCACGTTCATGGTCGCGGTGATGTCCTTTACTTTCAGCGCGGAGTCGAGATACATCGAGAAGAAGAGCCAGTATATGGAGAACGCCACCATCCACAGGCAGGAGCAGAGCATCATGACGGCGGTATTCTTGTCCTTGAGCATGGAGAAGGCTTTGAGCCCGAGGGCGTCCACTACCGACATTGGCTGTCCCTTTGCCGCGGGAGGCGTCTTGGGGAGCAGGAGGGCGTTGATTGCGGCCACCACAGCAACTCCCGCGCCGCAGTAGAACGGGATTTCCGTGCCGTCGATTGCGGTGTCGAACACGCACTTGGCGATTATCGCAAACGCCGCCGCGCAGACCCAGCCGATGGAGCCGAATACGCGAATGAGCGGGAAGGCTTCGGGGGTGCTGTTGGTTATGGCTAACGAGGAAGTGAGCCCCCATGTCGGCATGTACGCGCACATGGCCACGAGCAGGCAGGCGAAGAGCACATAGTGGTTTTGGGTGGTCGCGGACACCACGAGCATGGCCGCCACAAGTATGTTCAGTATGAACAGAACTTTTTCGGCGTTCATAAATCTGTCGGCGAGCATTCCGACGATCGGCGAGAGTATCGCGCCCCACGCCATTGTGGCCATGATGGTGGCGATCATGACGCCTTCGGCCTGTATGCTTTTCAGATACACGGCCAGCGGTACGAAGAACACCGCCACCAGCATGAATTGCAGGAACATCATGGCGCTTAATTTAAATCTTAGTGCGAACGACATATTTGTTTCTCCTAATTTTGTTTTAAAGTGGGTGAAAATATAGGCGGTTTGCGAGTGAAATCAAGCCTTTTGCGCACGCCTTCCGGCTCGGCCCGGGTTTGTCTGCCGCGGCCGTCCGGGCCCCGCCCCGGACGGCCGTTGGACGCTCCCCCTCCCCCAGGCGTGGTTGCAATGCGGGTTTTCGGGGAATCCGCGGGCGAAGCGCCCGTAAATTTCCCGGGTATTTCCCCCGCCGTTTTTGCTTGAAGGCGGCGCGCCGAAGGGGCAATATGCAAGATTAAAATATGGGCGGGGACGGTCGCCCGGCGTTGTTTATGAGAATACAGAAGTACATTTCCCAATGCGGCATATGCTCGCGCCGCGCCGCGGAGGAGAAAATCCTCGAGGGCGCGGTGACGGTCAACGGAGAAATCGCCCGCATCGGGCAGGACGTGGATCCCGAAAGGGACAGGGTAGAGGTCGACGGGGCGGTAGCCAAGGGCGCCGCCTCCGAGAAAGTCGCGCTTGCCATGAACAAGCCCAAGGGGTACCTGTGCTCCAATTCCGACCCGTTCGACGCAAAAACCGTGTTCGAGCTTTTGCCGCCGCCATTCGACAAAATGAAGCTCTTCTGTTGCGGCAGGCTCGACAAAAACTCGCAGGGGCTGCTGATTCTCACGAACGACGGGGATCTCGCCAACAGGATAACCCACCCGTCTTCCGGAATAATAAAGCGGTACAGGGTGGCGCTCAACCGCCCGCTCGATCCGGCCGTGATACCGGTGCTCACGCGGGGGGTGGTGTCGGAGGGCGAGAGGCTGAAGGCGCTCAAAATTATCCCCTGCCCGTCCTCGGGCTCTTCGGAGGAGGACTCGCGCCGCGCGGAGGTCTGGCTGGAGCAGGGCCGCAAGCGCGAAATCCGCAGAATGTTCGAGGTCATGGGCTACTTCGTCAGGGAGCTCAGGCGGTTTCAGATAGGCTCGTTCGTCCTCAGGAAAATCCCCGAGGGCGCGTGCAGGGTTTTGTCAGGGCGCGACATAGAAAAAATTTTGAGGAATCCGGCATTTTAGCATATGGACAAGGGTGAAATTTTCGACAGCGTGGAGGACTGCATCGCCGATTTCGCGGCGGGCAAAATCGTGATAGTCGCCGACGACGAGTCGCGCGAGAACGAGGGCGACATGATAGTCGCCGCGGAGAAGGTCACGCCCGAGGCGGTTAACACGATGATAAGGCTCGCGCGCGGGCTCGTGTGCGTTCCCACGACGAGCGAGCGCCTGGCGGAGCTCGGAATCGACGACATGGTGCGGCTCAACCGCGACGCGAAGGGGACGGCGTTCACCGTTACGGTGGACGCGGCGGCCGGCATAACGACAGGCATAAGCGCGGCCGACAGGGCGCGCACCATAAGGCTGATGGCCGACCCCTCGGCCGGCGCGGCCGACTTCGTCACCCCCGGCCACCTCAACCCGCTCAGGGCGCGCCCCGGCGGGGTTCTCGAGCGCGCGGGGCACACCGAGGCGGCGGTCGACCTGGCGAAGCTCGCGGGGCTGTTCCCGTGCGCGGCGATCTGCGAAATCATAAGGGACGACGGCGCCATGGCGCGCATTCCCGACCTGGTGGAATTTAAAAAGAGGCACGGAATGAGGCTCATGAGCGTCGCCGACCTCATAGAGTACAGAATGCGCCGCGACACCCTCGTGAAAATCGTATTCGAGAGGCCGTTTTCGACGCGCTACGGCGATTTCAGGCTCGCGGGGCTGCGCTCCGCCGCCGGCGGCACGCACTTCGCGCTCGTAAAGGGCGAGATTTCGGAGGCGCCGACCCTCGCGCGCGTCCACTCCGAAAACGTGTTCGCCGACATGTTCGCGGACTCGTCTTTCGCGTCGGGCTCGGATTCGTTCGGGCGGGCGATGGAGGCGGTTTCGAAGGCCGGGTCGGGGGCTGTCGTCTACATAAGCCGCGAGGATTCCGGCATAGTTTCGCCCGACGGCGTTCCCGAGCTCCCGAGCCGCCGCGATTACGGCCTGGGGGCGCAGATACTGCGCGCGCTCGGCTTCAAGAGGATAAGGCTGCTCACAACCCATCCCGGCAGCCACGCGCTCTCGGAGGGCTACGGGCTCGAAATAACCGAACAGATCCCCCTTTAACATGAGTCTCGACAAAGGTAAAATGCCCAAGATCGACGCGAGCGGGTATAGGTACGCCATCGCCGCGTCGCGCTTCAACAAGGAACTGGTGGACGCGCTCGTGCGCGACGCGGTGGGGACGCTCCACAAGTGCGGGGTGGACGCCGAAAACATAAGGCTTGTCCGCGTCCCCGGGGCGGCGGAGCTGCCGCACGTGTGCAGCCTTCTGGCGCAGACCGAGCAGTACGACGCGATAATCGCCCTCGGCGTCGTGGTTCGCGGGGAAACCCCCCACCACGAGATAATCGCCCACAGCACGGCGGCCGCCCTCCAGAATGTCGCGCTCTCGACGGCGGTTCCGATGATAAACGGGATAATCGTCGCAAACACGCGCGGGCAGGCCGAAGCCCGCACGAAGGGCGAAATCGCGCGCGGCGGCGAGTTCGCCGAAGCCGCCATGGAGATGGCTTGGCAGACGGCCCTGCTGCTCGACGAGCTCGAGGAGGCCGAGGAGGAGTTTGAAGGGGGCGAATCCGAAGGCAAGGGGTACGCGTCATGAGCTCCGCCGACCGCAAAACCCCCGGGCGGCGCGAAAACCGCGCCGCCGCCATGCAGCTTGCCTATATGCGCGACGCCAACCGCGACCTTCCCCTGCCGGAGCTCCTCGGCGCGTTTTTCGAGGTCAAGGACGAGCCGAGGGAGTTCTACGGATTCGCGGAGGAGCTCGCGGAAGGCATGGAGGCGCATTCCGCCGAAGTCGACGCCGCGATTTCAAAGAGCGCGAAAAATTGGAGCATGGACAGGATAGCGCGCGTCGACCTGGCGATTCTGCGGCTTGCCGTATTCGAGCTGCTGTTCAGGGAGGACATTCCGCCGATAGTTTCGATAAACGAGGCCATAGACCTCGCAAAGACATATTCCACGGCCGAGTCCAAGAGGTTTATAAACGGCGTGCTCGACAACGTCAAGGGCGGCCTTACCCGCCCGCTCCGAACCCCGCTCAAACACTGATGCTTCCGCTCTTCAAACGCTTCAGGGAGGGCCTCGCGCGGACGGCGGGGGGGGCGCTCGGCAAAATAACGGGCCTGTTTTCCAGAAAGATCGACCCCGCCGACATCGGGCTCATAGAGGAGACCCTGTTGGAGGCCGACTTCGGCTACGACACCGCCCGGGACATAGTCGCCGCGATAGAGGCCGAGTTCAGGAGGGACAGGGAGCTTAGGGGCCGCCGCGCGGCGGAAATCGGCGCGGAGGTTCTTGCGCGGATTCTCGAAGGTTCGGAGGGCGCGCTCTCGGGCGCGGACGGGGCGAACCCGTCTGTGGTGTGCCTGGTGGGCGTCAACGGCGCCGGCAAGACGACCACCGCGGCGAAGCTTGCGAAAATCCTCGGGCCCGACGGCGGGGTGGTGCTCGGCGCGTGCGACACTTTCCGCGCCGCCGCAAACGAGCAGATCCGCGAATGGGCGCGGCGCCTCGGCGTGAGGCTCGTCGAGAGCGCGCACGGCGCCGACGCCGCCGCGGCCGCCTGGGACTGCTGGTCGGCGGCGAAAGCGGGCGGGGCAAAGTGGCTCGTGCTCGACACGGCCGGCCGCCTCCACACCAGGGAAAATCTGATGGGCGAGCTCGCCAAAATCCGCAGGGTGCTCGCCAAAAACGACCCCGCCGCGCCGCAAAATTCGGTGCTCGTCATAGACGCGAGCCTCGGCTCCAACAGCATAGCGCAGGCGCGCGCCTTCCACAAATCTTTCGGCCTTACGGGCATAATAGTCACGAAGCTCGACGGCACGGGCAGGGGCGGGGCGCTCGCGGGCATTTACCGCGAGCTCGGGCTGCCGATACTTTACGTCGGGCTCGGCGAGAGGGCCGAGGATCTGCAAAAATTCAACATTCGCGCCTATGCAAACGGCGTGTTCGGACTGGATCAATGATAGAGCAAAAAGTAAGCCTTAGCGAGAGGACATACCCGATACATATCGGCGGCGGGGCCTTTGAGCTTGCCGAAAGGGAGCTCGGCGCGTTCGTCGGCGCGGGCGGGCGGGCCGCGTGCGTCGCGGACGCCGGGGTTTTGAGGCTTTTCCCGGAGCGCGCCGGAAGGCTCGCGGCTGCGGGGGTTGCCGTAATTCCCGTGGGCGGCGGCGAGGCCTCGAAGTGTTTCGCGGAGCTCGAGCGGCTGTGCGATGCGTTCGCCGAAGCGCGGCTCGACAGGAAGTCGCTCGTAGCGGCGTGGGGCGGCGGCGTGATAGGGGATTTGGCGGGGTTTGCCGCGGCCTCCTACATGCGCGGAGTGGGGCTCGTCCAGATCCCCACCACGTTTCTTTCGATGGTGGACTCCTCCGTGGGCGGCAAGACGGGCGTCAACATAGGCGCCGGCAAAAATCTGGCCGGGGCCTTCCACCAGCCGCGCGCCGTATACATCGACACCTCCTTTCTCGCCACCCTGCCGAAGCGCGAGTTTTCTTCGGGGCTCGCGGAGGTCGTCAAGTGCGGCGCGCTCGGCGACGCGGAACTGTTTGAAGGCCTCGAGCGGCAGGGGGGGGATTTCGGGTGCGGCTCGGACTACCTGCCCGAGGCCGTCCGCCGCTCCTGCGCGCTGAAAGCCTCGATCGTTTCCGCAGACGAGCGCGAGACCGCCAAAGAGGGCGGCAGGGCGCTGCTGAACTTCGGGCACACGCTCGGGCACGCGGTTGAAAAGTGCGCGGGCTACGGCCGGTACGCGCACGGCGAGGCCGTGGCCGTCGGCATGGCGTTCGCCGCGCGCCTTTCCGAGGGGCTCGGCACGCTGTCCGCGCGGGATTCCGCGCGCATCTGCGCGCTGCTTGAAAAATTTTCCCTGCCGGTGCGCGTTCCGCGGGATCTCGGAGCGGGCGATCTCGTCGCAGCGATGAGGAACGACAAAAAGTCGGTCGGCGGAAGCCTGAGGTTTGTGCTGCTCGACGGAATCGGGCGCTCTTACACCCGCGCGCTCGGGGAGGATTTTGTCGGGGAGGCGCTCGAATCGCAATGCTCGGGGGCCTGACAGACGCCCATTGCCACCTGGGGGAATCGCCCGGCCCGCTCCCGCCGCCCGGGGTGGAGGCGTGCGCCGCATGCGCGTGCTTTGCGGGCGAATGGGGGAGGCTCGACGGTATTTTGAACGCCGGCGTAAAAAAAGTTTACGGGCTGCACCCGTTCGCCGGAATCCCCGAACCGGGCGGCGCCGAATTTCCCGAGGGGGCGTTTTCCGCCCTTCTGCCGGAGCTCGAAAGGCGTCTGGATTCCGCCGACGCCGTGGGGGAGACCGGGCTCGACGCGCGCATAATCGGGAGGGTTCCGCTCGAGGCGCAGATGGCGGCTTTCGCCGCGCAGCTCGAGATGGCGAAGGAGCGGGGGCTTCCGGTTGTAATTCACTGCGTCGGCGAGTGGGGCGCGCTTTGCGGGGCTCTTGGCGGATTTTTCCCCTCCGGCCCGGGGGCGGGACTGCTGATCCATGCCGCCTCATGCCCGGCGGAGGCGGCGGCTTTTTTGGAGGGGCTCGGAGCGGTGTTTTCCTTCGGAACGCGCGAGCTCTCGTCGCGCCGCGGGGCCGCGCTTGCCGCGCGCGCCGGCGCCGACAGGATAATGATAGAGACCGACGGGGAGTGTTCGGCGGCCCGGCTCGAGAGTGCGGCGGCGTCCCTTGCCTCCCTGCGCTCCGCATCCGAGGCCGAAATCGCGGCCGCGGCCTTTGAAAACTTCCGCTCTTTTTATTCAAAATGATTTCCGAAAGGTTTTCCAGAACAGCCGTCCTCCTGGGCGAATCCGCGTGCGAAAAAATTTCCGCGGCGCGCGCCGTCGTCTGCGGGGTCGGGGCGGTCGGCTCATTTGCCGTCGAGGCCCTCGCGCGCACGGGCGTCGGCGAGTTCGAGCTGTGGGATTTCGACGCCGTTGAGCAGAGCAACGTAAACCGCCAGCTCTGCGCGCTCTCGTCCACGCTCGGCAGGCCGAAGGCGGAGGTAATGCGCTCGAGGATTCTGGACATCAACCCTTCCGCCCGCGTGGAAATCCGCGCGGAGTTCATATCGCCGGAAAACGCCCGCGCCGTCGCCGGCAGCCCCGCGGCGGGCAGGGTGGTTGTGGACGCGATAGATTCTATTGCATCAAAAGCCGCGCTGATATATGCCGCGGCGGAGGCGGGGGTGGGGATAGTTTCGAGCATGGGGGCGGCCCGCCGCCTCGACCCGTCGAGGGCGGAGGTTGCGGACGTCATGAAAACTTTCGGCTGCCCGGTTGCCGCGCGCGTCCGCAAAATCCTGCGCTCGCTCGGGTATTCCGGCGGGTGCCGGTGCGTTTTTTCCGCCGAGCCCGCGCCGAAGTCCTCCCACGTCCCGGGCGGAGGGGAAAAAATCGTCGGCAGCTGCGCGGTCGTGGCGGGGGTTTTCGGGCTGAGGCTCGCGGGGCTCGCGCTGTCCGAAATTTTGGGAGAAAAATGAACATAACCCGTTTGGGGATTATCAATATATAAAATGTCAATTTACGATAGGGACTACATGCGCTTCCGCGGCGGAAGGCGCCCGGCGGCGGATTTTTTCGGGAATATTTCGGCGGCAAAGGCGCTGATATTTGTCAATGTCGCCGCATTTGTCGCGGGCGCGTTCGCGGACAGGTTTTTCGGCTACGGGGCGTTTTTTTCACTCTTCGACCTCTCGTGGGAGGGTCTTGCGTCGGGGAGGCTATGGACGCCGGTGACGTATTCCTTTCTGCACGCCGGCCTCGCGCACATAGCATTCAACATGATAGCGTTCTATTTTATGGGAAAGCCGCTCGAATCGTGGATAGGCGCGCGGAAGTTTTTGTTCGTCTACTTTTGCGGCGGGCTCGGCGGGGCGGCGCTGTGGCTGCTGTGCTCCATTGGCTCCCCGGGCGGGCTGGTCGGGGCGTCGGCCTCGGTGATGGCGGTGTTCGCGTGCTTTTGCGCGCTCTATCCGCCCGTGCCGGTGACGTTCCTGCTGTTCTTCGTGCTCCCGGTTTCCGTAAAGCCGATGACGATGCTCAAAATCGCCGCCGCGCTGGAGGGCGTCGGGCTGCTATACACGCTCTCGGGCGGCGCGTCGGACATAGCGTACGCGGGGCATCTGGGCGGAATGGCGGCCGGCCTGCTTTCGGCGCGCGCGATAAGGGGCGGGGGCCTCGGGCTCCTCGGCAAACTTTCGTTTAAGATTCCCGCCCGAAAATCCGAAAAAAATACAAAAAGCGCGTCCGAATACTCCTACCGCGTAAACATTTCCGATTCTGCGGATCTGGGGAGGGAGGTCGACAGAATCCTCGACAAGATAAGCTCCGGCGGCTTCGCATCGCTGACTGAGGCGGAGAGGAGGACCCTCGCCGAGGCGCGGAAGGCCATGAAGCGGTGAGCCCGGCGCGAGATTTTTAATTTGAAAAGGCCCGAATTTTCAACGAATCTTGACATATGATGAATTTGATAAAACTGTCGTCCGCGGCGTTGGCGCTGGCGGCGGCCGCGGTTTTCTGCGCGCCGGCCCATTCGGCGCCGCAGGCTTCCGCGGCCCCGGCAAAGTCCGTTCAGCAGCGCCGGCCCGTGCCGCTCCAGACGCCCGTGAAAATGCGCAACGAGACCAAGTGGCTCGTATACTGCATGGAGCGCGGGCACTACCTCAAAATGCCAATCACCGAGCTCGACGTGCGCGAATTCATACGCGAGTACATGCAGAACGTCGACTTCTTCAAGCTGTTTTTCACCGCGGGCGACGTCCAGCACTTCCAGGACTTTTTCTCGCCCTCAATAGACGTGATGCTCCATCAGGGCACGCTGCTGCCGGCGTTTTCCATCTACGACAAGTTTCTCGACCGCGCCGACGCGCGCCTCGAATGGATAAGGGAGAGAATGAAAAAGCCCTTCGACTTTTCGGAGAAGGCGACTTTCAGGCCCGACCGCAGCAAGGAGGAGTGGCCGAAAGACTGGGAGGCCGCCAACCGACTCTGGGAGAACAGGCTGAAATACGACATCGTAAACGAAATACTCTCGTACTCCGCCAGAAAGCGCGACGCCGAAAAACCGGGGGCGAAGCGCGGAAAGCCGCAGGCGCCCGAAAAATCCGCGGCCGGAAAGAAAGGGCCCGACGGGGGCGCCGATTCCGCCGCTCCGGAAACGGAGGCTGAAAAAGTCGCCGAGGTCGTCGAGGAGGAGGAAGAGGCCCCGAAGACTTTCGAGGAAAAGCTCGCCAAGGCCGAAAAGGAGGTGCTGCGCAGGTACGAGCGCCTCATAGAGAACTACCGCAAGGCCGACGCGATGGAAATTCAGGAAATCTACCTCAACACGCTTTCGCGCCTCTACGACCCGCATTCGTCGTTCCTGTCGGAGTATTATCTCGAAGAGTTCGACATCTCCGTGCGCAACGCGCTTGTGGGCATAGGCGCGCTGCTCCAGGACAAGGACGGCTACTGCACTATTTCCGAGCTCATGCCGGGCGGCCCCGCCGAGGAGTGCAAGCAGATAAGCCCCGGCGACAAGATTCTCGGGGTGGGGCAGGAGTCCGGCGAGATCGTGGACGTTATCGGCATGAAGCTCCGCAACACGGTCAGAATGATACGCGGCAAGAGCGGCACGAAAGTCCGCCTGCTAATCGAGCCGGCCTCCAACCCGTCCGCGCGCAAGACGATAACCCTCGTCCGCCGGGAAATAAAGCTCACGACCAAGCTTGCGAAGGCGGAAGTTTACACCGTCCCCGTCGGCGACAAAACCCTGCCCGTCGGCGTGATTGACCTGCCCGCGTTCTACGGGGAGGGCGGATTCAACGGCGAGTCCAAGGGGTTCAGCACCACCAAGGACGTCGAGGAGCTGCTGCTCAAACTCAAAAAACTGGGGGTCAGGGGCGTGATTTTGGATCTGCGGCGCAACGGCGGGGGGTTCCTCACCGAGGCTGTCGATCTCGCGGGGCTTTTCATAAAGCGCGGGCCGGTGGTGCAGGTTCGCAACGCCGCGGGCAAGACGGAGCGCCTGTGGGACGAAGATCCGAAGCTCGTGTGGGACGGCCCGCTCGTCATAATGGTAAGCCGCCTTTCCGCTTCAGCCACGGAAATCGTCGCGGGCGCGCTCCAAAACCACAGGCGCGCGATAGTCGTCGGCGACAAGAGCACCCACGGCAAGGGAACGGTCCAGGCCGTCCTCAACCTCGGCAATTTCGACCCCGAGCAGAAGAGCGCGGCCAAAGTCACCGTGCAGAAATGGTACGCTCCGAACGGGGATTCCATACAGGTCAAGGGGGTTCATTCCGACATAGTCCTGCCCTCGCCCTACGACTATATGGAAATCGGCGAGCAGTACAAGGACTACGCCATGAAGTGGGATTCCATCGAGCCCGACGGGATCGAAGAGGTCTGGGGGTACGGCATGCCCGAGGGCCAGGCGGAGGCGCTCATCAAAAAGCTCACCGAGCAGTCGGAGGAGCGCCAGAAAAAGCTCGACGAGTTCGCCTTCTGGAACTCGCAGATCGACCGCGTAAAAACGCGGTGGAAGACGAAGGACTGGAGCGTGAACCTCGCCGAGCGCGAGAGGAAGCTCGCCGACGACGAGGCTTTCGCCGACGCCTCGGAAAAGAGGGAAAAGGAGCTCTCCGCGCTCAATTTCGGGAAGGAGGAGGTTCTCCTCGAGAGCGCGAAGGAAAACGTCCACGCCGAATCCGAAAAGGACGGCGGAAAAGCAGGCGCGGCCGTTCCCGAAGACCCGGAGTCGGAGCTCGGGGCGGACGAGCCGCCGGCGTTTGACGTGCAGCTGCGCGAGGCCCTGCGCATAATGGCCGACTGGATAGAAATTCTCGATGAAAAGGGGGGCGCGAAATGAAAATAGCGATAGGAGCCGATCCGTTCGCCTACGATTTGAAAAAGGCCGTCGAAGGCCACCTGCGCGGGCGCGGGGCGGAAGTACTCGACGCCGACGGGTATTCCGGGCGCCCGTACTACGAGGTCGCCGAGGCCGCCGCGAAGTCCGTGGCGTCCGGCGGCGCGGACGGCGCTGTCCTCTTTTGCGGCACGGGGGCCGGAATGGCGATTGTGGCAAACAAGGTTCGCGGGATACGCGCGGTCTGCGTGGAGTCCGTTTTTGCGGCGAAGAAAGCCAGGGCGATAAACGACGCCAACGTCGTCTCGATGGGCGCCATGATAGTCGGCGGGCCGATGGCGTGCGAGATGGTAGACGCGTGGCTCGACACCGGATTTGCCGAGGGTTTTGAACAGCTCAAAGAGTTTCTCGGAGCCGCCCGCTCAAAGGTGGCGGAAATAGACGCCGCCAACCGTTCCGCCCCCGCTCCGGGGGAGTGATTCCCCGCGCCGCGCGGTGAATGCGGCCGCCGTCTCGAAGCGGAATGGAGGGAAATTCGGCGCCTGCGGTGTGCTTCGGGCGGTTGGGAGGTTTTGCAGAGTTCGCCGCCGCGAATTATTCCGCGGAGGGAATGCGGGATTCTCCCCGCCTCCAAAATCGCTTGGCGGACCGATTGATCTTTACTCCTGCTTGCGATGTTCCGGAGCGGTGGGGCTCGCGGCGCGCGACGGCGAGATAGTGTGTTTTGAGGCGGCCGGGTTTGCGGA
>DBGCYC010000135.1:0-17161 GCA_048390825.1 Candidatus Merdousia sp. | reverse complement strand
CTCTGCAAACGCCTATCGGAGCCTTTTTTTATCCCCTTGCAGGAAAGGGGTCGGAGAGGAATCGCGTTAAAAAAGGCCAGACGTTTGGCGCGCCATGTCAAAGGCGCGATACACCGGAGGGGCCGCCTGTTTGCGAGGGAAGAGAAGGCAAAGAGGGGCGCAGGGGCGGGTAGCGCAAAATTTTAACGGTTTAATAAAATACTGTCCGCTTATGCTTGCGGGAACCCGCCGGGCTCCGTAATTTGCCCTTGAAACAACTTAATATTATGAATGCAAAACCGCTTGTTTTTTCCCTCTGTCTTGCTCCGCTCTTCGCGGCGTCCGCGTTTTCGGACGGCGCGGCCCTGAAAAACTATTATTGGATAGGCTCGTACGAGAGCCTCATATCGAGCGCATCGAGCTGGAGCGCGGACGAGACGGGCTACGACAACCCCGTCGCGGAGGCGCCCGGCGAAGATGCGGTCTTGAACGTAAACAAGGACAACAAGCCGACTTCCGGCCAGCTCTCCAATCCCGCCCGCCTGCAGGCGAGCACCGACAAGGTTTTTCATTCGCTCGTCTCGACGGTGAACACGGAAATCCACGTCCTCAAAACCATGAACTTTCTCGGGGACTACGTCAGCAATGTCGATTCCGAATACATTTACAACGGCAATACGAAACAGCTGCGGTTTGCGAACGACAATTCCGCCTCGGAGTTCAAGTTTTTGAGCGTCGGCGGCGACATGAGGCTTTCGACCTCGAAATACCATACCGCGCGCGTGAGCTTTGTGAAAGGCGAAACAATGCGCATGGACGTCGCGGGGGCCCTGAATTTCGAGTATCTCGGCTCTCCGTCCGATTCGGGATTCCACACTTTCGACATGCGCGACATCCAGTCGGGCACGGGCTCGAATTTTCTCGCCAACCTCGGCGGCCTTTCGTCGGGCGGGCGGGCGGTTCTCATGACGGCCTACAAGGGGGTGGTTGCGGACTTCGTGTTCCAAAACGACGCTTCCGGCGCGTTCAAGGGCGGGGACTTCGAGGGGGTCTTTGCAAACTACGCCTCCGCGGGGTCGACTGTGAATTTCTCAATGCGCGGCGACGGAAGGCAGTCGGTGGCCGTATACGGGGCGGCTTCGGCGGCGTCGCACGGCATAGGCGGCATGTCGGGCAAGACCGACATGGCAGTCGGCTCGGTCGAGGTCTACGGCGGCGAATTTTTGTTCAGCAGCGAAATTGCGGTAAATTCCGTGATACTCGACGGCGGCGGCATCGGATTTTCCTCCCCCGAGTCTGTCGGAAGCTTTTCTGTAAACGGGGGCTCAATTCTTTATAAGGGCGAAATCCGCGCGGACTCCCTCTCCGTCGCGGCGCCAGACGAGGTGAAAGTTGTGTTCTCCGCGGAGGATCTTGCCGCGCAGGAGATAGTCGTCTTTGATTTCGGCTATCTTTCGGAGGAATTCGACGCCGGCATTTTCGCAGCCTACGACGAGCTCGGCAACAAAATGGGAGGGGAGTTTTTCCTGAACGGTTCCGCGGGCGGTCCGGGAACTCTCGTCTATTCCGTGCCCGAACCCGCGGCGCTTTCGGCGGCACTCGGGATCCTTGCGGCGTCTGCGGCGTTCGCCGCGCGCAGGTTCCGCGGTTAGATCGCGCCTTTTGCCGGCGCCGAAAACATTTGCGCGTATGAAAAACAAAAACGTAATAATTCCGTTTGCGTCCGCCGTCTGTTTGGCGGCCCTGTCCGCATGCGACGCGGGCGCTCCCGCCCGATCCGATTCCCCGCTCCCGGCGCCCGAAGCGGCGCGGCCTTCCGCCCTCGCGCATGCGGCCGCCAGCGCCCCGGAATTGGGGAAGACGGTTCTGTTTTCGGACGACTTTGAAGGCGGCGTTTCGGGGTTTGCCGGGCGCGTCGGCAAGGGGGTGTCGAAAATTTTCCCCGTTACGGGTTCGGACGCGCTCTCCGGAGGGAAGTCGCTCTGCCTCGACTCGATGGGATCCAGGCAGGAGTGGATTCTGGCCGCGGAGCTTGACAAGGGCTTAAAGTTAGAGCCGGGCGGGGCGTATGTGGTAGAATTCAAATACCGTCTCGCGGACGCCTCAAACCAGTCGTCGAACAACTATGTTTCGGCGGCCGGAAGGGGCGGCAATTTCTACGCGCGCTCGATTTTTGCGGCCGCACCCGGGCAGGCGGGAGAGGCAAAGTTCGCGTTCATACTGCCGCCGGACGCGAAAGACGCCGCCCTCCGCTTTTCCTCGCACGGCGCGTGCAGGACAATCATCGACGACCTCAGCGTGAGCCGCGTTGACGGCATAGACGCCGGCTCGTGGATTTTCAAGCCCGACGCGTTTCTCGGAATGCGCAAGACGCCCGTAAACCCCAATATGCTCGACCTCTCTAACCCGTCGATTTCGCTCCCGCGGGAAAAGTATTTTCCGATGGTGGACGAATTCGGGCAGTTCAGGCACGCCGACTGGAAGGGCAAGCCGCGGAACCTCGGAGACATAAAGGCGCAAATCGGAGCGGAGAAGAAATACAACGCCTCGCGCCCCGATATTAAGGGCCGCGACGAATTTGGCGGGCTGGCGGATTCGGCCGGTTCCGCCCCGAAAACCGCCGGATTCACCACGGCGAAGGTCGGCGGGAAATGGTACTTCCGCGATCCCGACGGCAACCTGTTCTGGTCGATGGGCGTCACGGGCGTCGGGGAATTTCCTTCAACGCCCGTCACTGACAGGGAGTTTTATTTTGAAAAAATCGACCCCGCGTACGTCTCCAAGGGGCGCGGCTACAAGCCCGGAACCGACTACTACAACCGGGAGATAAAATCCTACGCGCTCGGCAGGAGGAATATAGAGCTGAAATACGGGCCCGACGGCGCGAAAAACTACTGGAAAATCGCCGCGGAGCGCTTCAAAAAATGGGGGCTGAACACATACGGGGCGTGGTCGGCGCATTCCGTGATGGCCTCCGAGACCGTTCCGTTCACCGTCTGCCTGAACAGCGCGGGGGCCGTCCCGCTCGAAACCATGCGCAAGCTTTACGTGCTATGGGGCGGCATTCCCGACTATTTCGCTCCGGCTTTCGAGACGGAGACCGCCAAGCGGGTGAAGAAATCCGCCAAGCTCCTTGAGTCGAGGTACTGCATAGGCGCGTTTGTAGACAACGAAATTTCGTGGCAGCGCAAGCCGGGCGTCACGGCCCTCGCGGTGCTCTCGTGCCCCGCCGGACAGCCCGCGAAAATCGAAATGCGGAAAATGCTGCGGGAAAAATACGGCGCGGTGGAAAATCTGAACAGGGCGTGGAAGAGCCGGTACGCGGGCTGGGACGAATTCCTGTCCCGCAGGGATTTCGAGCCGAAACCCGAGGACGCCGAAGCCGACCTGCTCGCCTTTGAAAGGCTTTTTGCAGAACGCTATTTCAAGGTCTGCCGGGCGGCCGTCAAGGCGGCGTGCCCGAAGGCCCTGTACATGGGCTGCCGCTTTTCGGCGGTGGAGAACGAAATAACCTCCCGCGCCGCGTACGATATCTGCGACGTCGTAAGCTGCAACATTTACCGCTCCGGAGTCGCCTTTTACGCGCCGCCGCCGGGGGCGAAGGACAAGCCCGCCATCATCGGGGAATTTCACATCGGCAGGACGGACAAGGGCTCGCCCTACGGCGGGCTTCTCGAAGTCCCCGACGCCCAAAAGGCGGCGGAGGCGTACAAAAAGTATATGGTCTCGGCGATAGAAAACCCGAGCATCGTCGGCGCGCACTGGTTTCAGTGGCACGACATGTTTATCACCGGCCGCGGCGACGGCGCCAACGCCACCTGCGGGTTCGTGAGCGTGACCGACGAGCCCGACTACGCCCTCGCCGACGCGATCCGCGAAGTCTCCGCCGAACTCTACGAGCTGCGCGCGAAGAAATAGGCGGTTTCGCACCCTGCGTGGCGCCGCGCCCGTGCGCGTTGCCGCCGGGGCGGATTTTTTGCCTGTGTCAAAACCGTCTGAATCTTTCTGGAACCGGCTTTGGCCCGCCGCGCGTCCGGGGGATAGGCATGTCGCGCAGGCGGCCGTCCCGCCCGCAAAAATCCCCGCCCGCGGGGGCTTTGGAATGGCCCGCCGAGTCGGCGGCTTTCCGGAACCGCGCTCTGCCTTTTTAGAAAAGCTGCCGCATCTACCCGGGTATGGCAAGCAGCATATTGAGATTTTCCGCAGCCCAAGCGGGTGCGGGAGGCCGGCCGGCATTATGGCGGATTTTCCCATGCCGGGCGCCGCGGGTTTGCCGCCGATTTTTATTTCAGCCTTCCCGTCGGGAATCTGTGCGAACGCATCGAACGGCGCTCCGTATCCGCCGGATCTCCCGCCGCCGGGCGAAAGAGAACAGGCCGATATCTCCGCCGGCCTTTTTGAGCGCCTGTTTGCCCGCGGTTCCGCCGTCTTCGCACCATGCGGGCGATGCCAAACCGAAAGCTCCGCCCTTTTCAAAAGAAATGTCGGTTTTTGCAGTCGCTTTTCCCGAGCATTTTATTTCCCCCGAGAGCGGGCTCTCGCAGCCGCACTTGCCGGATATGCAAATGGGGTCGCGGCCGATTCTAACTTTTAGCCTGAAACGCCCGTTGGGCGGCATTCGCGCGCCGAGTTCTGAAGCGGCGTTCCCGCCGGGCGTAGACATGAAAGCGTATGAAGCGTTGCCCCTTTCCAGTATCGCCGCGGCGTTTAGCACGGGCTTAAATTCCTTGCGGGAGTAAGAGTTTCCTATGTGTTGCGCTTTGGAGGTTGCGCGGGATAACTCTTCGTCGAACTTTAAGAAGGGTTGACAGATTGCGGGCGAAGCCGGAGGGCGTTCTTTTTCGCGGGCGGGCTCTTCAAATTCGGGAACTGTTGCGCATGGCTGGCAAAAGAGCGCAAGAAGTATGGCGGCCTCGGCAATAACAATGGTTTTATATTCCGATTGGAATAATTTTTTTCGTTTTAAAAAGAGCCGTACATGCCGGGGAAAATTTGAATGGCGAATGCTTTGTCAAAGGCGCTTGAAGCTGGAGGTGTGTAAAAAACCGTCGGTTGTATTGCATCTGCCGGCCGCGGAAGCCGGCGGGAATTTTGCGGATTTTAGCGCCGGAGCGGGCGCGCTCCCGCGCGATTGGCGGCTGATTCCATTGAAGCGGGAATCTTTCAGGCGGGCCTATCGGCGCTTTTGGGGAAAATCTCTCCGCGCGCCGCCTTTCACCCGAATCGCAGAGCGCGCCTATTTGGACGACGGCACGTTCGGAGACAGAAGCAGAAGCTTGGCGCGCGGCAGGGCGGGGACGGCGCCCCTCGAGCGCAGCATCTCCTCGGTTCTTCTCTGCGATTCCTCCGCTTCCAGCCTGAGCCGCTCGAGCTCCGCCTGCCTCTTTTTGAGCCTATCAATTTCGGCCTCGCGTTGGGCGAGAAGATCCTGCATTCGCGCCATTTCGGCGCCGCCGTCTTCCGTCCCGCGCTTTTTCAGCTCGTCTATTGCGGACTTCGCGTCCTCGACGGCAATTCTCAAAATGTCCCTCTGCTTTTGCAGTTCTTTCGACGCCTTTTCGGCGGCGATTCTCGCGTCCGCCTCGCGCTCCAGCTGCGAGTTCAGATTTTTCACGAGCTCCATCTGCGTGAGCTCGCTCTGCCTCTTTGACTTTTCGAGCATCTCGCGCGCCTGCCGCGCCCTGCGCATGTTTTCCTCCGCGCTGCGCCTGGCTATCCTGCTTAGCCTCTCGGCCTCTTTCTCCCTGCGTTCGGCCTTCTTTTCCATGTCGAACACGAGGGTCTGGGAGGCGATGTTTTCGGCTTCGAGAACTTTCGACTGCGCCCGCTCCCTGCCGTATTTGAAGAAAAACACGACGGTCGTGAACGCGAGCAGGCATATGGCGAATATAAAAGTATTCTGGAGCTCCTTCATTTTAAGCGCGACGAAAAGAGACGCTACAGGCCGCCCGGGCATTTGCAAATTTAAAATTCGGGGCGGGGGAGATTTTCCCGGGCCGCCTTTTTATGCTTGAAAGGCCGCGCGCGCGCGTCTAACGATTTTCTGACAAGATTCCGCCTATGCACAAATTCGACCACGAGGCCATGAACGCCAGGCTCGACCTGCTTATATGCGGGTGCGACCGCAACTACGCGCGCTCCGCGGCCGCCGAGTGCTTCGAGAAAGTTTCCCTGCTCGAAACCCTTCTCAGCATGTATTCCGAGGGCAGCGACATCGACATGATAAACTCGTCGCCCGTCGGCGGAATCGTGAAGCTTACGGGGGACGCCTGCGACTGCCTCATGCAGGCTTTCGGGGCCTCCGTCGCCACGGGGGGCGCGATAGACGTGTGCCTCGGCGACTATTTTTCCAGGAGGAAGGCCGCAGGAGGGGCGGAGGATATCGAGCCGGTGCGCGGAAGGTTCGAGCTCGACCCGGAGGACTTCTACATAAAAAAGGTCTCCGAGGGGAAAATCGACCTCGGGTGCATAGGCAAGGGCTACGCCGTGGACGCGGCCGTCAAAATCCTGCGCGAGACCTGGGAGGTCGGCAGCGCGTTTCTGAATTTCGGCGGGAGCTCGATATACGCATTCGGCAGGCCGGACGACGCCGATTCATGGAAAGTCCGCCTGTCCGACGGCGCGGTTTTCGACGCGCCGGAAGGCGGGGCGGGGGTTGGCGCGTCGGGCACGTCGGTCCTCGGGGGGCACATAGTGGACGCGCGCACCTGCAAAGTCCCGCAGAACCAGCCGTTCAGGACGTGGGCGTTCTCGGATTCGGCGGCGGCCTCCGACGCGCTCTCGACGGCGTTCATGGTTCTGTCCGAAGCCGAAATCCGAAGGATATGCTCCGAAAACGGGGTGTCCGCCGCAATCCAGCGCTCGGAGGGCTCTCCGGTCGAGTTTGTCTGACGCGCGTTCGCACCGGCGTTTCCGGGGCCGGGGAGTTTAATGTTGACCTTCCCGGCTGAGGCGGGATAATCGCGCCCATATGAACAAAGGAACGCTTCTTATTGGAATGGCGGCCGCCTCGCTCTGCGCGGCGATTGCTTCCGCCGAGACTTTCAAGCTCAGCTCCCCCGACGGGAAGATAGAGGCCGCCGTCGCGGACGGAAAAGCCCTCACGCTCGACGTCTCGGCAGACGGCAAAAAGCTGCTTGAAAAGGTGGAATTTGCGATGGACACCGACAGGGGTGCCCTCGGCAGGGGCGCGTCCGCCTTATCGTGCGACTATTCCAACCACAGGGGTTCGATAGACGCGGTCTGGGGCGTCGAAAAATCGGTCAGGGACGACTACAACCAGATGGAGCTCGACTTCAAAAAATTCAAGGTTGTAGTCCGCGCCTACGACGACGCAGTGGCGTACCGCTTCGTCTCGAAGCTCGGCGACGGAAAGATGCTCGTGCGCGGCGAGACGCTCAATATACCGCTCAAATCCTCCGACAAACTCGTGGCCCACATTGAAAAGGGCGTCCAGACTTCTTTCGAGAAGCCGTACGCGCGCATTGCGTTCGGCGATATGAAAAAGGAGAACCCGCACAGCGCGTCGCTGCCGCTGCTCATGGACAGGGGGCCGGCGAAAGTCGCGCTCGTGGAGTCCGACGTTTCCGGCTATCCGGCCCTGCGCGTCGCCGCAGGGGAAAACGGAATGGTCTCCAAGATTTCCAAATATCCCAAGGCATTCAAAGTAAAGGCTCAAAACCGCTATGCTACCGAGTTTGAGGACTACATCGCCAATACTTCCGCCTCCCGCGAATTTCCGTGGAGGGCCTTTGTGGTCGCGCGCGACGACGCGGAGCTCGCCGCCAACCAGACCGTGTTCAGGCTCGCAAATCCCTGCGCCATAGAGGACACCTCGTGGATAAAGCCCGGCGTGTGCGTGTGGGAGTGGTGGAACAACTGGAACCTCGAGGGCGTTGATTTCGAGTCCGGCGTCAACGAGCAGACCTACCGCTATCTTATAGACTACGCCGCCGAAAACTCCATACCGTACGTTGTGTTCGACGCCGGCTGGCTCACCGGCAAGGACGCCGGGGAGATGATCGACACCGACGAGAATCTCGCGGAGGGCAAAACCTACATCGACGTCAAGGGCCTCATCGAATACGCGGATTCCAAGGACGTAAAAGTCATACTCTGGGTGCTCGCCAAGTCCATGGACAAGTATCCGCAAAAGGCCTTCGACCTCATGAAAAGCTGGGGGGCCGCCGGGCTCAAAATAGATTTCGCCGACCGCGACGACCAGACCGCCATGGAGTTCTACGAAAAGATGGCGCGCATGGCCGCGGAGCGCGAAATGATAATAGACATGCACGGGTGCGCCAAGCCCGTTGGCCAGTTCCGCACGTGGCCGAACCTCATAAACTTTGAGGGGGTTCTCGGCGGGGAAGTCAACAAGTGGGCCAAGAGCATCACCCCCTCGCACAACGTGGACCTGGTTTTCACCAGAATGCTCATGGGCCCGATGGACTACACCCCCGGCGGGCTCAGAAATTCCGCCAAAAAGGATTTCAACGTGTGCTGGAATCTCCCGCAGACCCAGGGAACGCGCGCGCACCAGGCGGCCATGTACATAGTGTACTTCGCGCCGCTGCAAATGCTCTGCGACTCCGCGAGCGAGTACCTGAAAAATCCCGAAATCCTCAAATTCATGTCCGAGACCCCGACCACTTGGGACGAGACAAAGGTCATCGAGGGCAAGCTGGGCAAGTATATAGTAATTGCGCGCCGCTCCGGGGACGACTGGTATGTCGGCGGCATGTGCGACTGGGACGGAAGGGAGGCCGTCATAGACCTCTCGCAGATCCTCCGGCCCGACACCGCGTACAAGGCCGAAATCATCAGCGACGGCGCCAACGCGGGCAAAATCGGCACCGATTTCAAGTACTCCGTAAAGGAGCTCTCATCTTCCGACAGGCTCAAACTCAAGATGGCCCCCGGCGGCGGTTTTGCGGTCAAGCTCAGCCCCAAGAGCTTCGACATCTTTGGGCTCGAGATTTTCTGATCGGACGGGTTTTGGGAAAATCCGCGGGGGCGCCCCCGCGGATTTTTTTTTGCGAAAAAGTTTGCGCCGCGGGGAGCGCGGCGCGATTCTACCGGACATGGCCGACGCCGGGCACATAATAATAGACGGCTGGAACGCCGTAAGGTCGAACCCCGCCATGGAGAAGGTATTTCTCGATAGCGGGCTGGACGCCGCGCGCGAGGAGCTTTGGAGGCTCGTGGGCCCTCTGCACGACTACGGCGGCGCGCGCGTGACCATAGTTTACGACGGCAGGGGAGAGGACGTTTCCATTCTGCGCAGAAACGGCATAAGCACGCTCTCGGAGGTGTTCACCCCGTCCCATATGACCGCCGACGAGCTCATCGAGCAGCTCTGCGCGTCGTCGCCGAACCCGTCCGGAATAACGGTGGTATCGCGCGACAACCTCCTGCGCCTGACGGCCACGACTTTCGGGGCGACGGCCCTCGCGCCGGACAGGCTCTTTGAAGGCGCGCGCGGGTGTTCGAGGGCCATGGCGGAATCTCTGCGCGCCTCCAACTCGGCGGCCGACCGCGAATGGAAATCCGGGGGCGCGTTTGCGGCGCTCGACTCTTTCGATTTGGGAGTCCGCGAGGCCGCGCGCAGGGCGGGGATAATTTCAAAGCATATGAAGAAGCGGCGCAGGCGGCTGGCTTCCGCCGCTGAGGGGCGGGGCGGAAACGGCGTCCCGCGCGCGGGCTCTCCGGCTAAGAAAAAGGAGTTTTCCGCAAAAATAAAGTCTTTCGCCGCGCTCGAGTCCAAGAGGGTTTCGCCCAAAAAGGTTTCTTCCGAGCTGCGAGGGGCGGCGCTCGAAAAGCCGTTTTCCTTCAAAGAAGCCCTCAAAAAACCGATGACGCTTTCGGAGATGGCCGCCGCAAAAATTCTTGGAGACGGGCCCGGGCGCAAAAAAAAGCGCGGCAGGTAGCATGCGTTTTCGCCGCGCTTTTCCGTTCCGCTTCCGGAATTTTTTATTTCGCCGCGGCTTTTGGGGAGTTCCGATTTTTTTGTTTCGCGCGGAGTTTTGCAAGATCCCGCTTTTGCCCGGTAGTGTACCGCATCGCAATATTTGAGGGATATAATCGGACGTTTGCGGGAGGCGCCCATTTTAGGAGCTTTTGGGAAGGGTGTTGCAACGGGCGTTCGGGGAGGCTGCAACGATGCTGCAAGAGGGCGCAATTTCCGTTAAAAGCGGGAAGCGGGTGTAGCGGGGTGAGTTGTTTGCAGGGCGTTTTCCTGGCGCGCATTTCGCAGACGCCGTTTCGGCGTCGCAGGAGAGCTGCGGCTTGGAGCGGACAACCGCCCGCCGCCGCTTCGGCTTTACAGCGCGGGCGCGATTGCCGTCCCGCGCGAGATGTTGTTATCCCGCCCGTCTGGCGCTGCGGAACGAACGCATTCTGCCAGGTCTGGAAAGACATATGAAACGCCGCCTCCTCGCGCGTAGCCTCGCGTTTTTTTGTGGCGCGCGGTCGGATACGCGCGCAGCATGTAGCCCGGCGTTGGTTTCAGCGTCATGTTGCAAAGGGTGTTTTCCCCTCAAACATTCGATTTTTTTGCAGGTTATCGGCCCGGCCGGCGTTTTTTTTCAAACCAATCCCGGAGCCATCCGCCCGCAAGCTCCCTGTTCCGGCGGGTTTTGGCAACTTTCGGAGACTCCTCAACCCTGATAGCAGCACGCTGCCCGTTTTATAAGTAGGCGAGTTTTTTTTCTGAAAATCTGGGAGGGGGGCTTGGCGGAGAATGCGCCGGGAAACAAAAAACCCCGCGCTTTTTGCGCCGGGGTTTTTGAAAATCGCGTTTCTGCGGAAAGCGGCGGATTTAAGCGGACGGCTTTTCTTCCGGGTTTTCCGCTCCGGCGTTTGCGTCGGCGCCCTCCGGGGGGTCTGCGGGCTTTTCCCCGGAGCTTGCGGCTTCGCCCGCCGCCTCCGCAGGTTCGCCCGCCGCGGCGTCCGCCGCTTCCGCTCCGTTTTCCAGTTCCGCGGCTTTGTCTTCCGATTCCTCCGATGCGGGGGGGGCGGGAGTTTCCGCAGGCTCCCCGGCGCAGGATTCCGCCGGGGGTTCGCCCGCGCTTTCGGCGGGTTCCGCCGTTGCCGAATCTTCCGGGGATTTTTCGCCCGCCGTTTCCGCCTTTTCTTTGGGCGCGATTATCGGCTCGTCGCCCGCCTTTGCGGCTTCGGCTTCCGGGTCGGCCGCCTGCGCCTTGTCTTTCGGCTTCGGAAGGTATGGGTTCGCCTGGAGAGTGCCGTCGGCGTATTCGACGACATATCCCTCGGATACCAGCCACGAGAGCTCGCTCCATACGGACGAGAGTTTCTCCCTGGTTTCGCCGGGGAGCTCCGCGCTTTCCGCGGGCTTCTGGGATTCGAGCGTCTCCGCGCCGTCGGAATGTTCCTGCGCGAGAGTTTTTGATTTTGCCTCCGACTTCGGCGCCTCGAGGCCGAGGTATTTGTAGGGGAGGTCTGAGGCGCGGATCGCGGGGTTGGCGGTTATGAAGTCGAATATTTTCTGCGGGACTTCCGAGAGGCTTTCGCCCTCGAATATGAACTTGCGCTTGATCGTCGAGACGAACGCAAATCCCTTGCTGCCGCGCTTGTATACGGCAAACCCCGAGCGGCGCAGGCGCCCGCGCAGGTTGTTCGCCGTGACTATCGGGAATTTTTTCTGCTTGCGGCAGGCTTCCTCGATGTTCCGGCGGATTCTGCCAAACGGGAGCTTTGCGACGTATTCGCCGCGCATGCGCACCTGCTCGTAGGTCTTGACGAGCTCCGCGCCGAACCTTTCCGCAATGTACGCGCGCGCGGCTTCGCGCGTGTCGAAAGATTCCGGATCCCCCTCGCGCGGCTCTTTGAGCTTGAACACCGTCTTTTTCTTCATGGTTTCGAGCCACGCGGCAATCTGGTCGGCGTCGCGCACGCCCTCTATCGAGGCGGAGAATTTTTCAAACGGCATTTTCGGGAATTTGCGGCCGTGGTATTCGCGGACCGTTTCCGCGTACTTGTGCCAGTTGGGAGCCCCGAGCAGGTCGCCGGTTATCGAGCACCTGTTGACAACCTGGAATTCCCCTTTGGGCGGCTCCGCGTCCGTTTCCTCGGCGGAAAAGAGCTCGTCAAACCTCGCGTCGATTGCGGCGGCCTTCGCGGCGGCCTCGTCCTCGAATGGCAGGTTGAGCGGCTGGGCGCAGTAAAGCGGCTTTGCATTCCCGTCGGCGTCGGGCAGGTTCTTTGCGAGAACGACGAACCTCTCGGGCTTTTCGAGGATTATTTCGGCTATGTCGAAGAGCTGGTAGGTGCGCTTCGAGGCCTTCATTATGTCGGAAAGCTTGTTGAATGGGGTGTCCTCGGGGTAAAAGAGAACCTCCATCGAGAATGCGAAAGGCTCCTTTTTCGCCTTCATGTCGAACGGCTTCGGGCGCCTCTTGAAAGGCCTGTCGGAGCCCGGGCGCTCTCCGCCGTCCCTGCGGTCTCGGAAGGGGCGCTTTTTGAAGTCGCCGCCGTCGCGCGGCCTGCCGGGTCGCCTGCCGTCGCGCTTTGGTCCCTTGAAGCTACCGCTCCCGCGCGGCGACGGGGATATGCTGGAGCTCGGGGTCCAGGCCGTCGAGAACTGGAGGTTGGAGAGCTCGCTGAGGTCGATTTCTCCGGTTTTGTTTTCCCGTTTGTTTTCTTGTTCGGACATCTCTCGGTGACGTTTTTTGTTTGCGTGGTCGCCGTCCCCCGCAGGGGCGCGCGTTCCCTTTTATTTGCGCGATTCAAACATTTTTGGCGCGCAACGCAAAACAATTCTTCCGGCCCGGATACATTTTGGATTCCGTATCCCGGAGGGGGCGAAGATTGCGCCCTTAAAAGGGCCGCCATTTTGGCGATAAAAAAAAGCGAAAAAAAATACTTGTATTGTCGCGGGGTTTGCTTTACTTTTTGACCACAATCAGAAAAAACATTTCTTCTACTTAAAAAGGAAATACCATGAAAGTTTTAAACTATATCGCAGTTCTCGCAGTTCTGTCCGTCGGCGGAATGCTCGGCGCCCAGACTCCCGCTCCCGCGGCTTCCGCTCCCCAGGCAGCCGGCGCCGCAAACGGAATACGCGTTCAGGCGGCTGTAAACGACAAGGAAGTCAGCGTCAAGGTTGACGCCGACTCGCACGGGCTGCTCGTCTCCTCCAAGGACATGCTCAAGAAGGTTGTTGCCGAGGCCCTGAAAGCCATTGGCGCCGACACCCATCAGGGCAAAGTTTTCAACGCCCTCATGGTGGCCGTCGAATCCTCGATGGGCGATCCCAACACCCCTGCGGAAGGGCCCATTTCACTGGCTGTTTCCATCAAGCCCGAATCCGACAATGTCTATAACTCGAATCTGGCCTTTGAGATGAACGGCGTGAAATTTGCTTCCGACGCCAAGTCGACGGTCAATCCCGACCAAAGCGTCACGACGACCGGCAACGTCACCGTCACTTCTCCCGACGGCGTCTCCAAGACCAATCCCGTTCTGCTCGCCACGAGCGCGGACGGCGTGGTCACGGGTTCGGTGGGCAGCGCTTCCGTGGCGGACAAGACCGTGGGCGCAGCGGCTTCCGAAGCCGTCGTCCAGACCCAGTCCAAGACCGACGCTCTCGAAACTTCCGGCTCTTCTTCCAACGTCATTCCGGACAACACCCTCGTGTCTTCCGGCCAGGAATAAGACGGGCGAATTTGCAAAAAACCGAAGCTTTAGCGGGCTTCGGTTTTTTTGCGCCCGCACCCCGCTGGCGCGCAGAAAATTGTTGCAACTCGGCCGAGCGGAAAGTAGCTTTTGCGAATGAAAATCTTTAGCGGGAAGCGTTTGATGACGAAACTCTCCGCCATGCTGGCGTTGGGGGTTTGCGTATCCGTGTTTCCCGTATGCAAGTATGTTTCGTCGGTATTGCGCGAAACGGACGGGTTCAGGGCCGAGTTCGGAGGGGCGCGCATTTTGCAGGGGCTTTCCGTGCTCTCGCACGCTGCGTTCGAACGCGGGCTCTCGGGGTCGGATTCCGGAGAGGATCAGAACTTCAAGAGCGCTATGGCCACTGCACGCGACAGCGTCTTCTCCGGCGCGGCGGAAATAGCTCGTACGTCTTTGTACATGCGCCAGGCGTCGTCGGAAAAGCACGCCAACATATCCGCGATTTATACGGCCGAGTCGCTGGACGCCTTCCCGAATTCCCGCAGCAAGGCCTCTGCGCTTATAGAGATGTCCGACGGCGCGCTCGTGGCCGGCGGCCTATATTCCGACCCGGCGACGGACCGCTATCTGCTGATGAAGATTTGCGGCTCGTATTTCCCGAAGATTTATTCGGGGCTGTTCAGGCTTCAGGCAGAGTCGGGGGTGGACGGCGACAAGTCGCAGCTTTCGGCGATCCACGACGAGCTGCTCGACGACATAGACGATCTTTCCTCCGCACTTCGGACGCTTTCCGTTAATTTCGAGGGCGGCGACATGATAAAATCCTCCTCCGAGAAAATTTCCCAGGGCGGAAAGGCGCTTGCGGATTCGATTTTTTCCTACGGGGAGTTCAATCCCGACGAAATTTCAAAGCGCATGGTTTCCTTTGAAACTCTCTGCGTCCAGACGTGGGTCTACTGTTCGGGACTTCTGGCGGACATGCTGTCGGCGGCTCTTTCCGACGCGCGCGGAGAGCTGGCGTACTTTTGCGCGGAGTACGCGATGTTCCTGCTTATCCTGTCGTCCGCGGCGCTCGCCGTGGCTTTCGGGATCCGCAGGTCGGCGGAACGCACGGCGTCTCTTGCGCTGGCGTGCCTTACCGCCCCGGCGGAGGAGACGCGGGTGCGGTACTATTCCACGGCGTCCTCTTTCGGCCGGGAGTTCTGCGGAATAGACGCTCTAATCCTTGAAGCCGCCGCCGCGCGCGGCCGCCTGCTCGACCTATCCAAAAGGCTTTCCGTGGCGTGCATATCCGGCCGCAACGAAATCGAGGCCGCGTCGGCGTCAAACTCCAAAATGTTGGAATTTGCGGATTCGTCGCTGGCGGAGCTCGAGAAATCGCTTCTGGATTCCGAACTCTACGGCGGCGCGCTGAAGGCCGCGCGCAGGGTTTCCGGCGCCGTTTCGGAACTCGCCGAAAGCCTGCCCAAAAAGGACGACATTGCAGGGGAATTTTCCAGAATCGTCTCAGAGCAGTCCGAGGCGGTTCGTATGTCGGGGGATTCTATGGACGCCGCGCTCGAGTCCGTCGGTACGATAGGCAGGCTCGCGGGGGAGATCGCGTCGATAGCGGACAGAGCCAACCTCTTGAGCCTTAACGTCTCCATAGAAGTCGGCAAGTCCGGCGCTTCCGGAAGCGGCCTTTCCGTTTTGGCCGACCAGATAAAAACTCTCGCAAAGCGTACAGGGGTCGTCGTCCTCGACATGGAGGAGGTTGGCGCAAACTGCGCCGGTTCCATAAATGCGGCGAAGTCCAAAATAGCGGCTTTGGCCGCCCCGCTTTCGGCGGTTCGCCGCGACGCCGACAGGGTGCTCGAATCCGTCTGCGCAATGGAAAATTCCATATCGTCGCTCTCCTACGCCGCCGAGCGCATGGAGGGCCTCGCGCGGTCGCGCGAGGGAAGCGGCATTTCCTCCCGAATTTCCGAAGCCCGGGAGGCGATTGCGAAGGCCGAAAAGTCCCTGTCGGAACTTTCTAAAATCTCCCGGATTTCCGAGCCCGCCCTTGCGGAATTGTCTCGGGAAATATCATCTTTCAAATAGGGCGGCCGGACGGTCATATGATTAGATAGCATGCGGCGCGGGGTGTCGATTTATATTGCGCCGTATGCGGCTTGTCCCGCGCGTTGTCACATGTCGGAGGGGATTCTTCCATGCGCGTCTGGCGCGGATTCCGGCGGATTTTCCCGCTGCGCGTCTGGCGGCCGGGTTGCGGGAATCTTCTGAACGGCTTACTTCCCAAAGGGTTGGGGGAGGGGGATTGTAAATTTCTCTATTTGCGTGGGAAATATTTCAAGAGCATGCGGAGGCGCGGCTTGCAGTGTGTTCTATATTTTTAGTTGACTAAAATTTAGATAGGGTATAATTCCCCAAATTAATAACGGATTTCATTAATCGAAGGCTAAACTATGAAAAATATATATCTCGAAAAACTTGGATTGTTATCGGCGTTTTGCGCCTTTATTCATCTTGCCTCGGCCGAAACCTATTACTACTGGGGAGATGGAGCCAAGGGAAGCATGCCGGTGTTCGATTCTTCCGCATGGAGTTCCTCGAGCTCGGGGTATGTGGCGGTTCCCGAGGACGCCAATGTAAACTCCCCCGACGCCAAATGGGTGTTCGACTATGACGCCCACCTGCCGCTCTCTTCGCGGCGCGAGGGCATATATTATAATATCTCGCAGGCGTCCTTCAATTTGGCTTCTTTTTCGGTCGTAAACTATAACTACGACAGTATTGAATATTATTCCAACGGCGTACTTACTGAGGGCGGCACGGCAAAGGCGCTTTTTATCTCCAATGTGCAAAACGCCTATTGGAATATCGGAGAATTTACCTTTACGGGAGGTTCGTCGAAGCAGATGCTGGTTTTCGGCGCTTCCAATCTAAACGCCACGCAGCCGGAAGTGACGATAGGAACCGTCAATATAGGCGGGGAAGGGCGTGCAGAAATCCAATTTGGCGGCGACGCCTCAGCCCTCTGCAAGGCCACCGTAGGCGATACCGCCGGCCAAGATGTGGTTATGCCGGATTCGGGTTGCATGAAATACCTGACCGTCACGGGCGACTTCAACATAGTCGGCGATTCCATAGTCGGGTTTAACGTCTGGAACGAAGATGCTTCTGCGATTCATTCCGAAAATATGCCCGACATCGCAATAAACGGCGTCGTGCGAATGATGTCTTCCTCCGGCGGAAAACTTCCAACTTTGAACCTCCTCAACAGAGTGGGTCCCATTAATTGGAGTTCTGTCAAAGCGGCTCCTGGGGCCACCAACACTTTCATAAAAATAGGCGGGCTCGACGGTCGCGGAAACCTTTCCAACCAATCGCGGACGGTAGACGCGAGCACAGTAAAGCTCATATTCACCAACAAGGAGGACTGCGACTTTTCCGGCACGTTCACCGAAAACCGCTCCGACACCATAAAGACCGTAATGAGCGTAAAGATGGCGGGCGAAAACGGCAAGAAGCAGATAATCCGCGCCGACTCCGCCTTTACCGGAAC
>DBGCYC010000134.1:0-17097 GCA_048390825.1 Candidatus Merdousia sp. | reverse complement strand
GCTCGTCGAGCTGCGCAGGCGCCATTCGCGCGGGGCGGAAAGCATATCCGAAGAGGTCTTAAAACGATCGGCAAAGGAGGATTCCGGCGACCTGTCGTCCTACGGACAACACCTCGCGGACGCGGGGAGCGAGAGCTTTGAGCGCGACATGGCCTACAACCTGCTCTCCAATGAAAAGGAAATGATATCGGAGATCGACGCGGCGATAGAGCGCATCAGAAACGGCACATACGGCATATGCGAGGTGACGGGAGAGCCCATTCCCGAATCGAGGCTGGAATCCATACCGTTCACGAGATGCACCAGGCGCGGCCAGGAGATAAAGGAAGCCGAGAACAGGAAGATAAAGTCGGTGCAGCGTTCGATATACGACATCGACGCTTCGGGCTCGGCCGAAGACGAGGACATGCCCTCCTGACTCCGGACAGCATTGGAACCAATCGGCACAAAGAAACCGTCAGCAGCCGCGTTTTTCGCAGCCGCGTTTGGCGTGCTCGCGCTCGACCAGCTCACCAAGCTCGCCGTGGTCGCAAACATTCCGTGGGAGCGCGGCAGCCCCACCTACCACTTCGGCTCCGGCAGCTCCCCCGTTCCCGTAATCGACAATTTTCTATACATCGTCCACATAACGAACGAGGGCGCGGCGTGGGGGATTCTGTCGGGCCAGACCTACCTGCTGTCTTCAATCGCCCTGATCGCGCTCGCCGCCGTCTGGATTTTCAGAAACCAGCTCGGTTTCGACTCCAAGTGCGGGCAGGCCGCCCTCGGGATATTCGCCGGCGGGGTCGTCGGCAACCTCGTCGACAGGATCTGCTACGGGCACGTGATAGACTTCATCGACGTCCACCTGCCCCTGATAGATTACAGGTGGCCGGCCTTCAACGTCGCCGACTGCGGCATTACCGTGGGAGTCGCGGTTTACATAATCTCGGTCGCCATTGAAGAGCGCGGGAAGGGGCGCGCCGGAAGCGGGGCAAAGGGGGATTCCCGTGGGAAATAAAACGGCCTCATTCGGGGAGATCGTCTGGGACGTTTTCGGGGAGTCAAAGAAAACCCTCGGAGGGGCGCCGCTTAACTTCGCATATTTCTGCTCCAAATTCGGCTGCGACTCGGCGATAATAAGCGCGGTGGGCGGCGACGCGCCCGGCAGGGACGCCCTCGCAAAAATCGCCGAAACCTCCGTGGACGCGCGCGCCGTCGCCGTCATTCCGGGCGCTCCAACCGGCGCCGTGGACGTCTTCGAGGGGCCGGACGGCCTGCCGGCCTACGACATACGCCGCCCCGCCGCGTGGGACGAAATCGGTTTTTCGGAAGCCGCCGCGGAAATCGCGGCCGGCTGCGACGCCTTCTGCTTCGGCACGCTCGCCCAGCGCTCCAAAGTTTCGAGGGAAACGCTCTTTGAGCTCCTGAAAACCCTCAAGCCCTCCTGCCTGAAAGTGTTTGACGCGAATTTGCGCCAGAACTACTTCAATGCGGAAATCCTGTCCGAATCCCTCGAACGCGCGGACATGCTCAAGCTCAACGACTCCGAGCTCCCGACAGTCTACGGGCTTCTGCTTTCCCGCAAGCCGGCGGGAATCTGCGAAATGGCGGGGAAAATCGCGGAGAAATTTTCCCTGAAATTCCTCGCGTGCACGCTCGGGGCGGAGGGGCATATCGTCTTTGCGCGCGGTTCGGGGCCAATCAGGGGTCTGCCGGAACCCGTCGAAGTCGCGGACACCGTCGGCGCGGGCGACGCATTTACGGCCGGCTTCGTATCGGCGATCCTCGACGGCGAGAACGCGGAGGGCGCGGCGAAGCGCGCCGCAAAATCCGCCGCCTATGCATGCTCCCGCCGCGGAGCGATAGGGTGATTGCCGGAAGGCGGCGCGGAAAAGGCGGATGCGGCAGTTCCGGCGCCGGGCCGGATTCGATGCGGGGGGCTTTTGCATGGCATGCAAACCGGCCCCGACGCATGGCGACATATAATTGCCTTGACGCTCCTGGGCGCTTCGAGATAAATATATGCATTATAAACGCATTTAAGTTTAGCGCCATTGAAATGAAATCAAAAAAACTTATATCATTTGCCGGAGTTTTTGCCGCGTGCGCGGCGCTCTCCGCCGCCGAATACAACTATGCAGGTCTCGGAGATTACTATTCCATAGACGATCCCGGCTCCTGGAGCCCCACCCCCGAAGACGGGGTCAAGAACTCCTACTCGTGGTTCGCCGGCAAGACGTTCGTCTTTGACTCGGTTGCAGTCCCGGACGCGGCAGCCGGAGCCGAAGTAAAATATTTTTCCGACGAAAACCAGCCGCACATCGAAAAACTCATATTAAAAACTTCCGCCTCGCTCAAGGGGGCCGAGGGCGGCGCCTATGCGCCGACGATAACCGTGGACAATCTGGAGATGTATTCCGATGCGGAATCGGGGCTCAATCACAAACTCTTGCGTTTCCGCCAAATTAAGATAGGCTCCGCTACGATAGGCGCGAATTCTGCCTCGCCGGTCGCAAAAACGACCATTTTCCACATGTCTTTCCGCGACAACGGGAGCGCGTATTATTATAACAGCGCGGCGGACAGCTTCGTTTCGGCCGACATAGGGCGCGTGACCCTCAACGGCGCGCTTCCGACCAATCCCAACGACCAAAATACCGTCCTATGGTATCTCAACGACCAGGCTGGCGACAACAAAACGTCCTCCGTTGCCGTTGTGCGCGTAAACGGGATCGACGGCGTCGGCATAGTGAGAAACAACCTCGCCAACGACGCCTCCGGGACTACCACCCTCGTTTTCTCCAACACTTCCGACGCCTCTTTCAAGGGGGTTCTCATGGACGACTGGGTCGATCCCTCCAAGTTCGCAAAACTCCACATAGTAATGGACGGCGCCGCCGGCGCGACCCAGACCATACGCCAGACTTCCGACTGGGATACAAGCGTATGGAACAGGGCAGATTTGGATTCTGTCGGAACAACCATAAAGAACGGGACGCTTGCGATATCCTCCGCGCCAAAAGGTTCGTCTTTGGTGGAATCCGCGCGCGTAAGAATCGAAGGCGGCGCGCTCGCCGTGGCGCAGACGGACGCCGATGGCGCAGGGGGCTCCCTCCGCGTGCGCGGCGTCGACTGGGTAGGCGGGAAAATAAAAGTCGCCATTAACAGGGGGCAGCTGCTCTCGACAAACGGGATAGCCCAGCTCGGCGGAGACGGCGCAAAATACGTATTCGAGGTGGATCTCTCCGATTTTGCGCCCGATACCGCGTTTGAAGGCGACGAATTTTCACTGCTGGTTTCCGACTCCGGGTCGTACGGGGACATATCGAAATACGAAGCCGAATTCGTATACAACGGGGTGGAAATTTCGGGGCTCGAATACGAGATACTTTCGACGGCGCACGGGCTTAACATATCGCTGATCGGTACGATACCCGAACCCGCGGAGGCTGCCGCATTGTTCGGATTGGCGGCCGTCCTCCTGTCGGCCGCGCGCAGGCGCCGCCGCTGACCCGCAGCCGAACGCCCCTAAAAAATCCCTCCCCGGCGCGCGGAGGGATTTTTTATTTTCACCCGGGCCCGACGTCGGCGCCAAATCCGCCCAGACGGAGAGATTGAAATTACGGAACGCCATACGGCAATGAAAACACCCGCCGTTCTCGCTGCAACATCTATTATCTCCGCAGCCGCACGCGCGGATTCCGCCTACTGTGAAATCTTCCGCCCGAAGGACAATCGGAAGGCGACGGCAAACCCCGCATGGGCTGGTGCGCCTATTTCTATTCCGGCAGAACCGGCAACTGCGGTTGTCATCTGGAGACGTCCGGCGCCTTGAATGGCTCCCCGGAATATCCGCCATCTGCATGCGAATTCCGTGGGCGTTTCCGGAGGCAAAAGACGGCGGGTTTAATTTCGTAGTTTCCGACACCCCGCCCAGCGGCTCATAGAACATAGCAGGCAAACCGCCATAAGTATAATGCGTTGGATTCCGCGGACAAACTCGAAATGCCTCAAAGAAAATGGCGTCGAACGTACAGTTTCCCGTCCTCAATGGGCCGTCGCCAGACGGACCGGGCGGGAACCCGACTACCTTGGCCACATATTTTGAAGCTTCCCGACCGTTTTTATGCAGAGCTCGCCGAAAGGTATGACGCCAACTCCGGCGTGGAAGCCGTAGATTTTACTCAAAAAGTTTGAGGAATCGCCGAAACACGCCGAAATCCGCCGAAAGTCGCCAAAGCATGAGGCTGCGGGCGGTTTGAGTTTTCGGGATTGGTTTTAGGGGAAAAATCGCCCTCCGGTCCGGCAATCTGCAAAAAATCGAATGTTTAAGGAAAAAACGGGACTTCGCGGGGAAAATAATATCGGCCGCCTGATAAGTCTGTCCGTCCCGCAGTCGCGTTCCGCAAGATGCGGGGATATATCCCCAAATATCAAATCTTTTTCCCTCAAATGTCCGATTCTTCCCCTCAAACCTTGCGGCGCGATACACCGTAGGCATCGGCTCATTCCGGCTGTGTGCGGGTGTGTATGGGGAGGGGGCACATCGGTTGTACGAGCGGGATTTTGCGCGAAAAGAGCCCGGAAGTCGTGCGCAGGCGCATATACACCTCTCGATAAGCGGCGACGCGGCGGGCCGGCCGCGGGCTACGCGCCCTCGCGGGGGATCGTCCCTGCGCGATGAAAGCGTACTCGCGGAAGTTCCCGGCGGCAAAATGAAATCGTGGCGCCATGCGGAGGTGGCGGGACTATTCCGGCCGACAATCCCCATGGGGCTCGAACACGAACACCGCGGATTTCAAAGACGCGCGGAGCTTGGGACGGTGAGAAAAACCGCCGAATCCGTCAAGCAGTACCACGCCGGCTACGTGTTTCGCGCACTGGCGGCCGGGCCGCTTCTACCGGGAAAACAGGGAATTCGTCGAAAAGATAAACATGCGCCTCGGGCATAGTCTATTCTCCGCCGGGATAAAATATCCGTCGAAAATCGAAATCGGCGCGGAATTTTCCGTAAAATTAAAATGCCAGCCTCGGCGTCGCCCCGTGTTTCCGCGGCGGATTTTCCCTCCCCCGCCATAAAAAATTTCAATGGCGGGATTGTCGCGGTTTTCGTGGACGAGTCGCTCGGCGTGACAAAACCTTTCGGGCGCGCCCAAAGGGGATCCGAAATTCCCGAGAGTTCGTAGTTCTTCCGCATAGGCTTCAAGACGCCGCGCGAATTTTTTAACGAATCCGCGCTGAAAATGGGAAAGCTCAACGGCGCGGAATTTTACACGGGCCTGCCACCCCGTCTACAAATCCGGAGGGTGCGGCGCGTATATTTCTGCGGCGGGCGAGACGCCCCCTCCTCCTGCAAACTCCCGCTCGACGCGGCTACGGGAGAGAGCGGCGCAGAATCGGCGCCATAAGGCTGTTCAAACCCTCCGAACCGGGCGTAAAAATAAGAGTAGGCGGCTATTTTCCGCAGTGGGCCGCCTCTCTAAGGCCGCAGGATACGATCCGGGCGGAAACGCGCGCGATATTCCTCCATCTCCGCAATCCAACGCGCTCCGGCGCGCGGAAAGCCGCCGCGCGCCGCGCGAATTTTCCGCCCCACTGCCTCCGATATTTGAAAGATGAGATTGGAAACGGGAAATGGCGGGAGGAAATTGCGGGAATTTAAAGGCGTTGGGGCGGGGTTGGCGGCCGGATCTTAGTTTGGAAACTCTCTGCGCCGGCGCCCCCAAGTAAGGCAAGATTTGGAAAGTTTTTTGCAATGTTTCGCGCTTTTGCGTCCAGCCCGCGATTCACCGCCGGATTGGGGAAAGGCCCCGGCAACGAATTTGCAAGGGCCTTGAAAAGGGACTGCAGCGCCATCGTTTCCGCGCGGCGCGGACGCCATTGTCCGAGGAACGGAAGGGATACTCCAAAGTGTGCCGCAAACTCTATCATGGCGAGGTTGAGATATCCGCGGGATTTTCGCGGTTGCAGTCGCTTTCATATCCGCGCCGCCGCCCGTTTTTTTGAAATCCTCAACGGCGGCGCATTGCACCCGGATTACAATCTGACGCGGAAGCGGACATCGCGCTACATGCTGCGCGCGTACATCGGCCGCGCCATGAAAAAACGCGAGCCATGACGCGCAAAGAGGCGACGTTTTATATGCATTTTCCGAACCTGACGGGTTGCGAAACATTCGCGCCGCAGCAACAGACTGGCGCGGAGCACAACGACATATTGCGCGAGACGGTAATCACTCCCGCGCAATGGAATGCCGCGGCAGCGGGCGAAGGGTTCGTTTACACAAAACCGCAAGTCTCCCAAAACGCAGGCAACGGCATCGAACGTTAATGCAAATAACCTGCACTTCCCCGCGTTGGCTTATCAGTTTTAACAGGAAAGGTTTCCTTTGCAACCTCCCCGAATGCCGCTTGCGCCCCTCCCAATCTTTTTCAAAATCCTACTTCATTTTTCCAAAATTAAACTTCATAACGCACCTTGCGCTCTAACGGCGCGAAAGCGCAGTGCAATGCGCGTCCGCATTTTTGAATCTCCGCGCGCGGAAAGCGACATTGGAAGCCGTCTTCCGCCCGAGAATACATGGCGCCGCGGATCCCGGGCAAAACGGCACCCGGCGAGCTTCCAGAAGAAGCGGGGCGCGCGGGCGGCTTTCGCAAAGCGGACAAATGCGGGCGGAAATAACAAAGGCACGCAGACTTTGACGTCCGCCGGCACAGGCGCCGCGGCTCAAATGCCGAGGGACAATTGGCCGGAGTCCGGGCCGCCGGAATCCTTTGCGGCTTCCGGCGCGGACTTGGCGGCCTCCACCATTTCCAGAAATTCGCCTTCGGACAAAACGCGCGTGCCGTATTCGCGGGCCTTTGCCGCCTTGTCCCCGTCGGATTTTCCGTCGGATACGAGAAAATCCGTCCCCTTCGTCACCGACGCCGACGTCCGGGCCCCGAGCGCTTCGACAATCGCCTTTGCGGCCGACCTGCCCATGCTTTGGAGCGCGCCGGTAAACGCGAAAACCTTTCCCGCCAAAGGCAGGGTCTCCGCTTTCGGAGTTTCAGCCGCAGGCGATGTCCGGCCGAAGTTGAGCCCGGCCTCCCGCAGCCTCTCGATGAGCTCCCTGTTGTGGGGGTCGTCGAAAAACGCGCGTATCGAGAGGGCGCGCACCGAGCCCGAGTCCCCTCCCTTTTTTTTGGAGCTCGAGCCGAGGCCGCGCGCGGACTCCAAATCCTCGAGGGGAGCCTCCATCAGCGCGTCGAGCGAGCCGTATTTGCGCGCCAGATCCTTCGCAAACTGCTCGCCTATTTCGAGGATCCCGAGCCCGAAAATCAGACGCCACAAATCGCGCTTTTTTGAGGCGGCTATGGAGGATATGAGGTTGTCCGCGCTCCTGTCCCTGAAGTTGTCGAGCCTCATTACGTCCTCCCGGGCCAGCGAATAGATGTCCGCGGGATCCTTCACCCTCAGCGTCTCGACGAGCTTGTCCACCGCCGACGCGCCGAGCCCCCTGATATCCATGCACCCGCGCGAGGCGAAGTGCGCTATGCGCCCGCGGACCTGGCTCGGGCACGACAGGTTCGGGCACCTGTAAATCGCCCCGTACCTGCGCAGAGGCGAGCCGCACTCGGGGCAGTTTTCGGGAAATTCGTAGGGCTTGGAACCGGCGGGGCGCAGCTCCTTCACAACCTCCAAAACCGCGGGGATTATCTCGCCCGCCTTTTCTATGACGACGGTGTCGCCGACGCGTATATCCTTCTCAGCGATGTTGTCCGCGTTGTGCAGGGTGGCGCGGGAGACTGTGCTTCCCGAGATGAACACGGGCTCGAGCTCCGCCACCGGGGTCGCCGCCCCCGTGCGCCCCACCTGCACGGTAATTGCGTTGAGCCGCGTGCGCGCGCGCTCAGCGCGGTACTTCCACGCCGCCGCCCAGCGCGGCGCGTGCGAGGTCATGCCGGCGGCGGCGTGCAGGGAGCAGTCGTCGAGCTTCACCACAGCCCCGTCGGTGTTGTACGGGAAATCCGCGCGCACCTCCTCGAGTTCGCATATGCGCTCGAACGCCCCTTTCGGGCCGTCGCACGTCCGCATCCACGAAAACGACGGAAGCCCCCACCCGCGCAGTATCCCCGCGAGCTCCGACTGCCTCTCCAGCCCGAACCCCTCCGCGGCCCCGAGCGAGTAAAACACCACCTCCAAATTCCGCCCCTCGAGGATTTTCCTGTCGAGCAGCTTGAGGGTTCCGGCCGCGAGGTTGCGCGGATTGGCGTAAGGGGTCTTCCTCTTCGCGGGCTCCGCGCCGTCCCCCTCTTCGCCGCCGCGCTCCGAGACCGCGGCGGCTGAAAGCCTTTCAAACTCCGCGCGCGTCATGTACGCCTCACCCCGGATTTCGAGAAGCTCCGGAATCCCCGCGCCCGAAAGCTTCGAGGGCAGGTTCCGCAGGACGAAGGCGTTGCGCGTGATGTCGTCGCCCTTCGCGCCGTCGCCCCGCGTCAGCAGCCGCGCGAGCCTCCCGCGCTCGTATACCGCGGAAACCCCCGCCCCGTCCACTTTGGGCTCCACGCAATACCTGAACTCCCCCCCCGCGTCCAAAGCCTTGTGCAGGCGCGCGTCGAACTCTTCAAGCTCGGCTGAATTGAACACGTTGTCGAGGCTCTTCATCGGCGCGATATGCGCTACCGACGCGAAGGATTCCGACAGGTCGTTCCCGACCGCGCGCGTTGGCGAGGATTCGTCGGCAAACTGCGGGTATTTTTCCTCCAATTCCCGCAGCCTGCGCACGAGGACGTCGAAATCGTCGTCGGAAATCACCGGAGCGTTTTCGATGCGGTACAGCCGTTCGTGTTCGGCAATCTGCGCGCGAAGGCTGTCTATTTGAGACTTGGGCGAGTCCTTATCCATATGGGAATTGACCGTATTTTTCACAAAGCGTTTTTCTCCGCAAGAAATATTGCGGCGCTACCGCGAAAAAGCCCGGCGGGCGCGCCGGCCCGGGCGGCGACTCCCGGACCGGCGCGCCAAAGCCGGCGCTTCGGGAGCGGCATGCCGCGGCTTTGCCGCAGTCCGCCCAAATATTTTTTGGGAGAACGGCAAAAAAAGTCTTGCCATGCGCAGGCGCATCATTTCTTATAGGCGCTTCAAAATTCTTTGGAGAGTCCCTATCGTCTAGCCCGGTCTAGGACATTGGATTTTCATTCCAAGAACCGGGGTTCGAATCCCCGTGGGGACGCCAGAGGGTTAAGAAAATAAAATGGCTCGGACGAAAGTCCGGGCTTTTTATTTTCCCCTATGGCAAAAGCGCGGGGAGGGAATTTTTGGCCGAAGGACAAAAACCCGAAGGGCAAGCGCAGCGCAGTTCAATCCCTCGATTGCGCCAGAGGGTTAAGAAAATAAAATAGTCCGGACGAAAGTTCGGGCTTTTTATTTTCCCCTGTGGCATTCCACGATTGCGCCGGATACGGCCACTCCGACGATCTCGGCGCGGTTGCGGAGCGCATAATGCGTCTAAAATTCCTACGAAGAATACGACGCCCTAAATCTGGCGGCAAAACTTTCTCTAAAAATATTCAAAGGCTCCCCTCCAAAAGACAGATTTGAAAAGCTGTCGAATTAAACCGAAAGGGAAAACCATCTCAAAGGGCCAGGCCAGGAATTGCCGCTTTGCTCATATTAATTTTGACGGTTCAATCCGTTCCCGTATTCAAACCGCTCTCCGAAAATTTCCGGGAATATGAATGCAAAATCGTAAATATCGCAAGGCGCGCGCGGGGAGATCCGCCAGAATGGAACGGGGCATATTGCTCCCATGAATGCGCCTCATCGTTCAACAAGCCTGGCGTCGAGTTTGCGGGCGTTGCGAGCAAAAACGGCGCAAACGGATCCCGTGCCCTAATTAGAAATCCAAAATCCGGAAAATAGCGGGCAAAGGCCCGGGAGATTGCGCGGGGGAAGGGGAAAATCCCGCCATGCTCTCCGAATCCGGAAGGAAATTTTGGCGCGGGCAAACCCTCCCTTGCCCGTTCGAGATGCGCAAACGTCCCCATTAAAGCCGCGCCGCATCGGGAGCGGGCAGCTGAATTTTCCGGCCGGTTCCGGCCGCAAAATTCGTGCGGCGGAAACTTCCGCAAAAGTTTGCGGGCGCATGGCGCATGTTTTGCATTGCCTGGCGCCGGTTTTTTTGGTTTAATTTTTTCATATTCCAATGAAAGGACAGCATATGACGAGGTTTTGGAAAAGTTTGCCGTTTTTTTCGGCGGCGGCATTATCGGCGCTTTGCGCTTCGGCCGAACCGTGGCACTCCCCTCTATATCTCGACGGGGGAAGGCCGCACGCAAAGCGGGTCGAAATAACATTTGAAAACAGGGGCGGCGAAACGCTCGACGGGAAAATATCCCTCGTTTCCGCCCGGGAGCTCGGAATCGCCGGGAGATCCGCAAAGGAGCTGCGCGTCGTCGGCGAAAACGGGAAGGAACTGCTGTTCGCCGCGGTCCCCGAGTCGGAAACGCTGTCGGAGGACTCTAAGCTCGCAATCCCGGTGGCGTGCGCGCCCGGCGGCAGAACGCGCGCGTGGGTGTATTTCGACAACCCCGCAGCATGGGACCTGCCCTCCAACCTCGACGCCTCCGCGGCGGCCGACGTTGAGGAGAAAATCGACTTTGAATCGCCCGGCAAATTCCCGCCGCAAAACTGGAGCGACAACTCCCAGAAGGCCTACCGCAACGAGCTCTCCGCCTCGGGCGGAAGGGGCGGCGGCAAGTGCGCCTCGACCGTGGCCGAAAAGGGCTCGAAGCCCCAATGGGTCTGCATATCGCGCGAATTTCCCGTGAGCGCCGGCGACAAATTCAAATTTTCCGGCTGGGTGCGCGGCGAAAACGTCAGGGGAAATGCCGGATTCTATATCCACGCGGGCCCGAAAAACGTCCACAAAGACCGCAACTCGGGGACGTTCGACTGGAAGAAAGTCGAGTTCGAGGGCGTCGTCCCCGAAGGCGTAAAATCCGTGAGCTTCGGAACCGTCCTGTACGCCTCGGAAGGCCGGGCGTTCTTCGACGACTTTGACTTAAAAATTGAAAAATCCCGCAACTCGCAGCCGATCGCAACCGTCGGCAAGGCTGAATCCCTCGAATTGTCCGTTTCGGGGGAGAGCGAAAAATGGCATTTGCCCGCCGAAAAATATCCGTCGAGAATCAAAATAGGCGTTCCCAATTTTTCGGACGCCCCGAAGAAAAACGCCCTCGCCGCCATTCCCATAAACAGGATAACGAACGCCAATTACGGCAAGGAGGCTTTCGCCGCGGTATCGGACGGGGAAAAAATGCCGTTTTTCCTCGCCTCCGGGTATGTTATTGCCTCCGTCGGGGAAATCGCGCCGCGCTCGGAAAAAACCGTCTACATTTACCTCGACAGGGACAGGAAAAACCAGAAGCCGGAAGCCCGCGCAAAACTCGCCAGCGGCATTCTCAGCGACTACGACGCCGAGCTCTCAGCCTCCGCCGACGCCAGAAACTTCGGGCAGATAATGGACTCGCCCGCAAACCTGCTTAAAAACCCGAGCTTTGAATCCGGCGGGCAAAACTGGGGCGTTGCGAACGAAAGCGGCCCCGAAAAAATCATAGACGGCGGTCTCTACGGAAAGCGCGCGGCAATGCTCGACATGGAGGGCCGCCCGGGCGAATGGCGCGGATTCCGCCAGTCGATTCCCGCGAACGCAGGTTCGGAATACATCGTGGCCGGGTGGGTCAAGATGTCGGGAGACAAGGCGGGCGCGGTGCATGCGCACTTCTCGCCAAAGGGCCAAAAATTCAGCGCCTACTCGGCCCAGGTACAGGGCAGAGAATGGAAGATGTTCGCAATGACGATTCCCGCGCTCAGCGACGGCGACCTCGAAGTCCACCTGACGGCCACGAGCGGGAAATACGTCTACGACGGCATAATCGCCGCAGAATGCGTCAGGGCGAACATGAAGGGGACGGAGCACGCATCGGACGGCGGAAACGGCGGCGAACTCTCAGTCTGGCAGACCGACAACATCGTGAAAATCTTCCCGTCGGACGCCCCGGGCCCCGAAGCCGAACCCTACCTCGAACTGGCCGGCAACGAGGAGGAGGGCATGCAGCTCGGGATCCGCGGCAATTCCGGGATAAAGGGCCTTGAAGTCTCCGCCGACGCGCCAGTCTACGCGGACTCCCTCCCGCTCTGGAGCCGCGCAAAAGCCCTCGTCGGGATTGAGGAGCTCCCGAAGCTCCCCGCCCCGCAAATCGGCAATATCGGCAACGTCGCAATCGACACTCAAAGCAGGTACTTCCACTTCACCGACCTCAAACCCTACGAACGGTTCGTCCCCCCGGACAACTTCGGCGTCATGTATCCCGACCCGATAATACCGTCGCCGAAATTCGACCTTTCCGCAAATTCGACAAAGGGCGTATACCTCACCTTCAAGGCGCCCAAAAACGCCAAACCCGGGATATACGAAGGAAAGATAAGGCTCCTGGCGGACGGAAAAGTTTTGAAAACGATTCCGTACAAGATCCGGGTGTACGGCTTCTCGCTCTCCGACGAGCCGCAAATATACGCGATTTTCGACATTAGGCTCCCGGCAGGCGCAAAGTACAAAAACTATACCCACCGCGAGGCCGCGGAATTTTTGAAGTCCAAAAAGCTCAGCGCCGACACGCTGCCGGCGCGAATCACATTCAAGCTCGAAAACGGCAGGCCCGCAGCGGACTTCAAAAAATTCGACGAAGGGGCCGAATACTACCTGAACGTGCTGAAGCTCCCGTACCTATACCTGCCGTTCAGGGCGGGGACGTTCGGCTGGGCGAATCCCCCCGCGCCGTACCTCGGCGAAAACCCCTACCCCGGCGAATGGCCGTACAATTCCGCAGACCACTCCGCCCTCAATCCCAAGTACCGCGAATACCTTGTCGAAAGCCTGCGGCAGATAGCCGCGCATTTGGAGGAAAAGGGGTGGACCGACCGCTTCATGTTCTACATCTCCGACGAGCCGTTCGCCGCGCGCAAGGACATCGAAAAGCAGATGACAGCCCTATGCGACGCCGTGCACGAGGGGGCGCCCAAAATGAAAATCTATTGCAGCACGTGGCGTTACGTCCCGCAGTGGGCCGGCAAGCTCGACATCTGGGGGGTCGGCGCGCAGGGGCAGGCTTCGGAAGAGGAAATCGGCCTGCTCAAAAAGGGCGGCGCAGAAATAATAACCACCACCGACGGGCAGTTCGTGCTCGACAACCCATACAATGCGCTCGAACGCCTGCTGCCGCTCTACTGCTACAAGTACGGCTTCAAGGGCTACGAGTTCTGGGGGGCCGACTGGTACACGCTCAACCCGCTCAAATGGGGGATACATCTCGACATTCCGCAGTCCGACACGCCCGGCAAGCACTACCGCGTCCGCTATCCCAACGGAGACGGGTACATCTTCTACCCCGGCAAACTCGTCGGGCAAAAGGAGCCGTTCTCAAGCGTGAGAATGGAAAGCCACCGCGACGGGGTTGAAGACTACGAGTACTTCACGATTCTCGAGAATCTCGCCAGGGAAAAAAACGACAAGGCGGCATTTGACGCGCTCGAGCGCGTCAAGAAGATGGCGTTCATTCCAAACGCGGGCGGCAGAAACGCCCCGATGCTCCTGCCGAATCCCGAGGAGTACACGAAACTGCGGCGCGAAATAGCGCGCCACATCGAGCGGCTGAAATCTGAACGCTGACGGCCCGGCGCCGCATTTTGCCCGCGCCCTCCCGCAGGAACCGCGCTTCCGCGGGAGGGGCCGGAGAAAATCTTTCGCGGCGGGAACTCCGGTTCCCGCCCCGCCGTTTGCCGCGAGACAAGCCAAAAGCGCGCCAAACGGCGGCAAAACGCGAAACCGGGCGCGCAAGACCGGGCGCGGGCACGGCGAAAAACCGGACGGAAACGCGCAATGCCGCAGTTTTAAAACCCCGGGAAAAATGCGCGCGGCGGGGAGCCCGGCTATACGGGAGCGGATTCGTGGAAATCGCGGCGGCAAACCCGAACGGAATACCCCTTCATTCCGCTTTACACGCCGCCCGAAAATCCGTATGGCATTTGCATGACCAAAACGGCTGTTTTCATATTGGCGGTAATTTTGCCCGCGGCTGCGCTCCCGGCGGCGGAGCGCAGCAATGCGGACACGGAGGCGCCAAGAGCCTTTCAGGGGCGGTGGATAACCTCCGCCGAATTTGCGGATGTAGAACCCGTAAACGTATTCCACCGCCAATACGATTTCGAGAGCGGCAAAAAGGTTCTCGAAAACTCCAAAGCCCTGCAAAACCGGCATATGCTTTTCAGGGGGGAATTTTTCCTCGACGAGCTCCCCCAAAGCGCCCGCCTGTTTTTTTCAGCCGACGACTACGCGAAAGTTTACATAAACGGGAAATTCGCCGCACAGGGCCCCGCCCCGGGATACTTTTTCCACTACCTCTACTGCGAAGCCGACGCCTCCAAATTTCTGCGCAAGGGAAGAAACGTCGTGGCAATCCACGGCTACTACCAGGGGCTGATAAACCGGGTGTGGGTCAGCGGCGACCTCAGAAGCGGCGTGATATGCGACCTGCTCTGCGACGGCAAGACCGTCCTCAAAACAGGGGAGTCGTGGAAATGCGCGCCGCACACGGGAATATCGTCCGCCGGAAAGGCCGGGTACGACACGCAATTTCTGGAAAACTACGACGCCGGAGCCCCCGAAACCGGATTTGAACTGCCCGGGTTCGACGACTCTAAGTGGCGCGCCGCCAGCCTCCTGAAAAACCCGCAGTACAAACTGTTTCCGTCGCCGCTGCCGCCCCTCAAGTTTGAGGAAATCGCGCCCGCCGAGACGAGGAGAACCGGGGCGAACAAAATTTTCGTCGATTTCGGCGCCATGTACGCCGGCTATTTTTCGATGTCGGCCGAAGGGAAGAAATCCGACAAGATAGAGCTGAGATTCGGGCAGGAACTGAATCCCGACGGATCCGTCCGCTACAAATTGCGCGCCAACTGCGACTACCGCGAACATTTTATCCTCTCCGGCAAGGGCGCGGACGAACTGCGCCAGTTCGACTACAAGCCGTTCAGATACGCCGAAATAATCCTGCCCGAGAGCGGGGGCGCGAAAGTCGACGAGGGTTCGATAAGGCTAATTGCGCGCCACATGCCCTTTAAACTCGCGGCTAAAAACCGCTACGCCGGCGACGCGCGCGCCCGGAAAGTCTGGGACCTGTGCGTCCGCACCCTCCGCTACGGCGCGCAGGAGCAGATTCTGGACTGCATGGAGCGCGAAAAGGGATACTATCTCGGCGACGGCTGCTATTCGGTGCTCGCGTGGTGCCTGCTCAACGGCGACTTCGCGCCGATGCGAAAGTTCGTCGACGACTTCCTGCGCACAAGCTTCATCAACGGGGGGCTCGTCACGTGCGCGAACTGCTCGTTCATGCAGGAAATCGCGGAATACCCGCTGATGATGTTCATTTTGCTCCCCGTTTTGGAAGGGCGCGACGACGGGAGGGAATTTGTCCGGGAACACCTCGGCGAGTTCAGAAAAATTCTGGATTTCTACGCGGAAAACTATGCGGAAGCCGACGGCCTCCTGTCAAACCTCGACAAGTGGTGCGTCGTGGAATGGCCGCACCAGTGGCGCGACGGATACGACGTGGACATCAAAGAAGGCGAAATATGCAAAACCAAGCACAACGTTATAAACGCGTGGTATGTCGGCGCCGTCCGCGCGTTTAACAGGACGGCCCGCAGGCTCGGGGAGAGGGAATACGAGGGCGAAAGCAGGCTCGTCGAGGCGTTCCGCAGGGCGTTTTACGACCCGCAAAAAAAGCTTTTCAGAGACAGCGTCGAGAGCGCGCGCACGAGCTATCCGTCGAACATATACGCCTGGTTTTTGGGACTGTATCCGGACGGGGAATGCCGCGCGGAAATAATAAAAATGATCCGCCAAAAGCGCCTGGACAGGGGAATGCTGTTCATATCGTTTCCGCTGCTTGCGGGGCTTCAAAGGGACGGGGAAGAGGAGCTGCTGCTAAGCCTTATAACGGACAAGAAAGCGTGGTTGCGCATGATAGAAGAGGGAGCAAGCGCGACATACGAGGGGTGGGGGAAAGACGCAAAATGGAACACATCGCTCTTTCATCTGACGCTAAGTTCGTGCGCCGCGCTGATGGTGGAAGGGTATGATATCGGGAAGGTCATTGACCTGAGATAGCGCGGCAATGGAATAGGGTTTTCCCCTGTCCTGGAGGGGATAGCCCGTACTTGGCGCATAGCCGTAAGCCTCGACGACGCGGTAAAGGCCGCTGTCTTCCCCTACTGCTTCGTAAAAATTGCGAAAGAGTTTGTATCCTCGAATGGAAAACATTGGAAAGGCGAAGTGCCGGAAGGGAACTACGGGAAATTAAATGCGTTGGGGCGGAGTTGGCCGCCAGATTTGAGTTTGGAAACTTTTTGTGCCTGCACCTACAAATGAAGTAAGAACAGGAAAAGTTTTCGCCCTGCTCCAAGTTTGCGTCTGCCCGTGATCGCGCACCAGATTGAAAAAAAGAGCTCCTCAACGGATTTTCAATGGCCTTGGAAAGGAATGAACTGCGGCGTCATCTTTTCGCGCGGCGTAGGCTCCGTCGCCGGAGAGGCGAAAGGGCGTCGAGTGTATCGCAAACTCTATCATAGCGAGGTTTGCGATGTCCACGAGGTGTTCGCGGTTGTGATCCCTTCTAATGATAAGAGGCGTTTTTTTGATGGGGCCGATATTGTTGTATTTTGTGCGGCCTATCTAATGAGCCGCAGCGAGAGTAGCCTCATAACCCGGTGCGATACTCTTCAAACAGCGGGCAGGAGGGCCGCCATCTCTTCGAGGCTTGGCGCGGGATCTGTGGATTATTGGACAAGCAGTTCGCGGGAGTATTCAATAGAGTTGGGTTATGGGGGGCATACCCAGGCTTTTTTCTCAAAATCGTAGTTAATCTTCCAGAATCAAACTTCACGGCAAGGAAGGGTCTGGGGTGCGCGGTTGACAAGGGTTTTGTTTCCGTCACCGGCGAGCAGGTAAAAGTTGATTTCTGCGCCTCGCGCCCAACGAAGCAAGTGAGTTAATTTGGGCAGTTCAGGTTAATG
>DBGCYC010000133.1:0-3824 GCA_048390825.1 Candidatus Merdousia sp. | reverse complement strand
GGCTCCGCCAAAATTTAAAAGGCGCGGCGCCTCTTTGTGGCGCCGCGCCTTTTTTTTGCGCAACAATCTATAAAAAGATATTCGCCGCTTGGGAAAGTTTGGCAACCGCGCGCGGCCGCATTCGGAGTCCGGCGCGCGCTGAAAGGGCAATACCTATCTGTCCGCAGGCATTTGCGGCGCGCCGAGCCGCGCGCGGATTTGCGCCTGCCTGCCGTCTCCGCCGCCGCCCTCCGGGCGCTCGGTCGGCCAGAGCGCGAGCAAAACCGCCCCGCCGAAGCCCGCGACGATAAGCGCAATGTACGCCGCGCGCGTCTTTACCGCGCTCCTGAACGCCCGCGAGTTCAGCCAAAAGTGGATTATAAACGCCAAAATCGCCGCAACCCCGACCCACAGATGGGCGGTCTCCCACGCCTTCTTGCCAAAGCAGAGCACGCTCTGCGGCCCCGCGCCCTTTTCAAACGCGAATTCCAGCATGATCCCGGTTCCCGCAAGAAAGCAGAAACTGAAATACAAAACAATGTCCACGGCGATTCTCAAAGTTTTCATACTTTGATAAAACGCCGCGCGGGAGCGTTTGTTTCGTCCCGCCGCAAAATCTCCCGGAGGAATGCGCAAAGCGCCCTAACACGGGCCACGCACCGGCGCCCCGCTTCAGGCGCGCAAATCGCGGACAGCCGAGGCGTTCAAGAAATCCGAGCCTAAATTACGCCCCAGGCTTTGAGGTCGGATTCAAGTTTCTTTGCGTCGAAAACCTGCCCCGGTCGCCATCTGCCTTCGTATTCCATTGTGGGAACCACCCAGTCGTCCCCGCCGTTGACTTCAATCACCTTCTTCACGACTTCCTCCGGCTGCTTTTCTATGTCGAGCGCCTCAAACGGAATGCCGCGGCTTTTCAGAAATTCCATCGCCTTGTGGCAGTGGGGGCAGACGTTCCAATAATAGACTTTTAGCATATGTTTTACCTTTCCTGAAATTCAGACAGCGCCCCGGCGGAAATGTGCCCGGCAAACCGCAGGGAAGGCGAAATTCCGCCGTGCAGGGGCGCGCTGCATGCGCTGAAAATCATTGACTGCCGCAGCCCGCGCGATAACCTTTCAATTTATCAGGCGTTGACTGAAAATTTCAAATCGGGGAGGCAATTTATGGATAGAAGGGCGTTTATAGCGTCGGCCGGCGCGGCTGCGGCGGTTGTCGCATCGGGGCGCGCGGGAGCCGCAATGGGGGCGAACGACAAAATAGGGATCGCGCTCATCGGCGCGCGGAACATGGGCTTGAGCGACCTATGCTCGGCGATGTCCGCGGGCGGCGCGAACATCGTCTCGATTGCGGACGCGGACAAAACCATTCTCGACAGGCGCGGGGCGGAGGCCGGAAAGAAATTCGGCGCAAAGCCCGCCCTCTACTCCGACTACCGCAGGGCGCTCGACAGGCGGGACGTCGACGCCGTCATAATAGGAACCCCCGACCACTGGCACTGCCTGCAATTCTGCGACGCCTGCTCCGCCGGGAAGGACGTCTATGTCGAAAAGCCGATAGCAAACTCCATCGCCGAGTGCGACGCGATGACGGCCTTCGCCAGGAAATTCGGAAGAGTCGTGTCGGTCGGGCAGCAGCAGGACAGCTCCAAAATGTGGCGCAGGGTAATCGACATGGCAAGGGGAGGAAAGCTCGGCAGAATTTCGCGCGTGGACGTCTGGGCGAATTTCAGGTACGGCGGCGGTTCCGCGCCCGCCGCGGACTCCACCCCCCCCGCGGGCCTCGACTACGGCATGTGGCTCGGCCCCGCCCCCGCGCGCCCGTTCAATCCGCGCCGGCTGCACGGTTCGTGGCGGCTGTTCTGGGACTACGGCGGAGGGCTGATGACCGACTGGGGCGTCCACCTCCTCGACATGGCGGCCCAGGGCCTCGGCAAGGACTCCCTCCCCCGCAGGGTCTCGGGCGCGGGCGGAAAGTTCGCGCACCCGGAGACCTCCTCGCAAACTTTCGACACCCTCAACGTCGTCTACGACTTCGGCGACTCGTCGATAGCGTGGTCGAACACCGCCGTTCCGGTGGGCTTCTACGGAATGTCCTACGGGGTCGCGTTCAACGGAGAAAAAGGGGTGCTGGCGGCAAACCGGGAGGGTTGGAAAACAATCCCCAACCCCGGCGTGAAAACCGGAGCCCTGAAAGGCGAGAGCGGAAAGCCGGAAAACGGCGAACACCTCGACCACCTCAAAGACTTTTTGGACGCCGTGCGCTCGCGCAGGTTCAAAACGGCATGCACAATTGAAAACGGGGCGTTCTGCGCAAAGCTTGCGCACCTCGGCAACATATCCGCGCGGGTCGGGAAAACCCTGTCCTACGACGACGCGGCAAAAACTTTCTCCGACGCGGAGGCCGACGGGTATTTGCGGCCCAGCTACCGCGCGCCGTGGAAATTCCCGGAGGCATAATACAATGAACTTCGCAAAAAAAATCTCGCGCCGCGGCGCCCTGAAAACGGCGGCGCTCTCAGCCGCGGCCGCGCTGTCGGCGCCAGCGCGCGCATCTGAAACTCCGAAGCCGAAGAGCGGCCTGCCGCTGCCGGTCGGCCTCAACTGCGGAACGCTCGCCGGATACGCCCTGAAGCTTGAAGAGCAGATCGGCCTCGTCTCGAAAGCCGGATACGACGGGATAGAGCCGTGGACGCGGCACGTGGACGAATTCCTGTCGCGCGGCAAAAAGCTCCCGGAAATAAGGCGGAGGCTCGGCGACGCGGGGCTCGTTGCGTACAACCTGATAGCGTTCGCAAAGTGCATGGTGGACGACCCCGCTGAGCGCGCCAAAAATCTCGAACAGATGAAGAGGGAAATCGGCTGGGCGGCGGAAATCGGCTGCAAAAACATAGCCTGCACGATGTGGGGGGTCGAAAAGCTCGACCCGCTGAAATTCGACGAATACGCCGCGCGCTATGCGGCGGTGCTGGAAGCGGCAAAACCTTTCGGAGTCAGGCCGCTGCTCGAGCTCTGGGGGCACCGCGCCCTCCACAGGCTCGGGGACGCGCTGAAGATCGCCGCCCTTGCAAACGACGACAGCGCGGGGCTGCTGCTCGACTTCTACCACCTCTACCGCGGCGGGAACTCATTCGGCTCCCTCGGGCTCGTCAACCTCGGAGGAATGGACGTCTTCCACATAAACGACTACCCGCCGACCCCCGCGCGCGAGAAGCTCGCGGACGCCGACAGGGTGTATCCCGGCGACGGCGTCTGCCCGTTCGGCGAAATTCTCCCGAAAATGTACGCGCAGGGATTCAGGGGCGCGCTGTCGCTCGAGCTCTTCAACAAAACCTACTGGAAAAATCCCCCCGAAAAAACGCTTTCGGAAGGCTTTGAAAAAACAAAGGGCATAATTCTCGCATCGCTGTAAACACAGACCCCTCGACACTATCGGTGCGATGGCGGGCGCAAGATGCGCCGGCCAGCGGCGGTGCCGCTTCCATAGAAGGGGTAAACCCCTTACGGCGATTGCTTGCGCAATTCGCCTATCCCCTTTCCCAAATCCCAACAAAAACGAAGGCGGCACGGGCCGCTGGCCACAGAAGGGGCAAGCCTTACGAAGATTGGCTGTGCAATACTTCTATCCCCATTGCAAATCCCAACAAAATAACGAACCTCTCATGGGAGGTTCGTTAAAGTTTCCGGAGTTCGTTCTGAAAATCCCCGGTTCCATGATTTGGCGCAATGATTTTGGATGAAGAGCGAGTATAGGGAAGCCGTCAAGGGCGCGTGGCGTATTGGCATACGTGAGCGGTCTTGACGGCTTCCCTAACGGAGCTATTCGCCAAAAGCATTCGCCAAATCAAG
>DBGCYC010000132.1:0-50052 GCA_048390825.1 Candidatus Merdousia sp. | reverse complement strand
TCAATACCTTTTTTTGAAATATTTCCAACACCCCCCCCCTCCCCCATATCTAACCATTCCCTACACCCACCATCACCTACCTACCACCACCATCAACAACCCCCTGATACATAACACATACTCGGCACAACCATCAATATCTATGCATGGCCATACTTTTCAGCACCCTTCCAACCCCTCTATTCTATATTTCCGGAGAAGTCGCGCGTTGACAAGGCGCGGAAAAATTCGGAAGATGACATTCTCTCTTTTTCCCGAAAGGCATTCAGACTGCCCAGACCGCCGGGAAGCAAAAAACCGCGGATCCGTAAAAAATAAAAATTGATAAATCTGGATAAAAGCCGAAATAAATGGGCGCGATTATTACAGCCGCCAAGCGGGCCGGAAACGCATTGCTCGACATGTTCTTTCCGAGAAGATGCGTCTACTGCGGCGCCGTCAACAGCCCCGGCAGGTACGATTTCGTATGCGCCGACTGCGAACGCGACATCTACATAATAAAAGGCGGCCGATGCCTGCGCTGTTCCGAAATAATCGGGACCAACGAAGCCCCCAATTCCGCATTCTGCCCGAAGTGCGCGAAAAATCCGCCGGCGTTTAACTGGAGCATGGCGTGCTGCGTTTTCAGCGGCCCCGCAAGGGAGCTTGCTCTCGGATTAAAGTACAGAAATTCCCCGCATCTTGCGGCCGACGTCGCAAAAATAATGGCGGAGACCCCGGGGCTCGGAGAATTCTTAAAAGACTCCGTCCTAATTCCCGTGCCGCTGCATTTCGCGCGAAAGATGAAGCGCGGATACAACCAAAGCGAGATAATCGCAGACGCCGCAAAGCGCGCGTTTCCGAGAGCCGGAATGACAATATCGAACGCCCTGAGAAGAATAAAGAGGACAGACACGCAGACGCACCTGACGAGGGAGGAGAGGGCCGAGAACATAAGGGGCGCGTTTGAGGCGCAAAAGGGAAAAACATCGAAGATCCCCAAAGGCGCGCATATCGTGATTGTAGACGATGTCATGACGAGCGGGGCGACAATGTCGGAGTGCGCAAAAATCCTGAAAGAAGAGGGGTTTAAAAACGTTGACGCCTTCGCGTTTGCGAGAAAAATGTGACTTGTTGCAGGCGGAAATTTCGATGTTCCACGTGGAACACTTGCTGAAAAATGGAGGGAAACAAATTGAACAGACGCGAATTTCTCGGCGCCGCGGCGGCGCTTCCGGCCATTTGCAAAAGGGCCTCCCGTCTGGGCGGCGCCGGGGCGCCTCTCATTGAAGGGGCGCTAAGAACCGACATGAGAGCCCCCTGCCCCGCCCGCGCGAAAGCCGAGGAAGAAGTCCAAAAGGCGGCCGACGCGTGCGCGGCGCGGGACTTTGAAGAATACCTCGCAGCCGACGCCCAAACCGCCGGAAATATGCGCGAAAAATTCGCCATATTGCGCTATTTTGACGACGCGTTTTCCCGCACGGCGGAATGGGCCGGGCGCGGCAGGCCAAACCGGGGCGAAACTCACCTGCGCCTCGTATACAATATGGGGTATGTCGTAAAAACGCCAACGCTCACGTTTGCAATAGACCTCTGCCACCCCCGCGCGGCGGAAATCGCGGACAATCTGGATTTCCTGCTCGTCACGCACAACCACCGGGACCACTATTCCCAGCCGCTCATAAGCGCGCTAAGAAGGGCCGGCAAGCCGGTTGTTCAAAACTATATGGACACCCCGCACTACTCCGCGGGCGGCAGGCGCTTCAAATTCGGGGACGCGACAATAATTACAAAATGCTGCGACCACAACAAGCGCCTTGAAAAATTCGTCCTGACGTACGAAATAGACTGCGGCGACTCCGCGGGGCGAGCGCGAATCTTCCACACGGGGGACGCCTACGATACAAAGCAGGCCGTGCCGGAGCGCGAACCGGACGTATTCATTCCGCATCTGGCGGTGGGCCTCGACATACCAGCATGCGCGGCGCAGACAGTGAGGCCGAAGACAATGCTTTTGTCGCACGCGCTCGAACTCGGGCACGAAATCGGGAAATGGAGGTGGCCGATATCGCTCGGAAGGGAAATCGGCGAAAAGTGCGGGAGCGTTCCGGCATACACCCCGCTGTGGGGCGAGACGTTCAAATTGAAGAAGGGTTAAAAAAACCGCATTTTGGCAGAAACCGCCCAGAACGCAAAAAAAGGCCCCGATTCGCCGTTTTGCCGCATTTTGCATACCTGCGCATCAACCCTCCCTCAAAAGCCGCGATTCGGGGGCTTTTTGGAAGCCGTTTTTTCGAGATTATCCCCAAAAATTTCCCTCGCCCCCCCCCTCCCCCAGAGGAAGCGGTGTGCGCGGGCGGCGGCGGACTGGAGCCTGGCGGCAAACTTTTGCACCCGCCCGGACGGGGACAAAAAAAAGGCGCGAAAGTGCGCCCCGGAATTTCTTATCCGCCAAAGGATTTTACGTAAACCAGCAAAACCCCGATGTCCGCGGGGGACACCCCGGAAATCCTGCTCGCCTGCCCCACCGTTGACGGGGCGAATTTTTCGAGCTTCTGGCGGGCCTCGATCCGCAGCCCCGCCGCGCGCGAATAATCCAGCCCTTCGGGAATGCGCATATTCTCCCAGTCCCGCATCTTCTCTATCTGGCGCAGATCCCTTTCAAGATACCCCTTGTACATAACGCGGTAAAGGATTTCGGCCCGCGCCTCCGGCGGAAGCGCCAGAAACCCCTCCGGCAAATCGGCGCCCCCGCCCCTGCGCAGAGCCTCGCCGGTTTTCCCGGAGTCGAGGCGCTCCGACCAGACGCGAACCGTCTCCGCCTTCAGCCCCACCGCGCGCTCGCGGCCGCGAGGGAGAAGCCCGAGCCTCCCGGCGTACGGCAGCAGACGCATCTCGGCGCTCGAATGGTTCAGCAAAAGCCTGTATTCCGCGCGGCTTGTGAACATTCTGTACGGCTCAAACGTGCCCTTGGTCACCAAATCGTCGACGAGCACGCCGATGTAGCTCTCATGCCTGCCGAGAACGACGGGCTCGAGCCCCAAAACCCTTGCCGCGGCGTTTGCCCCGGCCAAAAGCCCCTGCCCCGCAGCCTCTTCGTATCCGCTGGTGCCGTTTATCTGGCCCGCGCAAAACAGCCCGGAGACAACCTTCGACTCCAGCGTCGCCAAAAGCTGCGTCGGCGGGGCGTAGTCGTACTCCACGGCATACGCGGGGCGCGCGACCTGCGCGTTTTCAAGCCCGGGAACGCTCCTTATTATCTCGAGCTGCACGTCGAGCGGCATGGAGGTCGAGAGCCCGTTTATATACCACTCCCCCGTCAGCCTGCCCTCGGGCTCGAGAAATAGCCGGTGCCCCTCCTTTGCCGGGAAGCGCACGATTTTGTCCTCTATGCTCGGGCAATAGCGGGGGCCCACTCCCGTTATCTCGCCGCCGTACATGGCGGAGCGGCGGAGGTTCGCCCTTATAATATCGGCAGTTTTGGCAGTCGTGGAGGTCTCGTAGCAGGCCATCTGCCCCCTCCCAAAACCCTCGAAATCCCCGAAGGCGAGCGACTGTTCCACGTGGAACATTTTTTTACGGAAATCGGAAGCGGCGTTTTCGGCCTCCTCGCGCGACACGGGCCGGGCGGCGGGGGCGGCGCTTCCGCCCGAAAGGCAGCACGGCGCGGAGTCGGAAACCCACCCCTCGCGGGCCGCGGCGGCCTCGTAGGCGTCCGTGCGGGTGTCGTAGAACGCGAAAAGCTGCGGCTGTTCGTCGCCGGGCTGCATCTCGCACCTGGAAAAGTCTATGCTCTTTTCGAGAATCCGCGCGGGGGTGCCCGTTTTAAGGCGGGCGAGCGTTATCCCCAGCGACTCGAGGCTCCCGGAGAGCTTTTTAGACGAAAAATCCCCCATTCTGCCGCCCTCCGTCTTGGAGGAGCCCACGAACAAAAGGCCGCGCAAAAAGGTTCCGGCGGTCAAAACCACGCTGCGGGCGTAAAAGTCCGCCCCGAGATTCGTGGACACGCCGCGGATCTCGCCGTTTGAGGCGATAAGCCCCGTCACCTCCGCCTGGAAGAGCTCCAGATTGGGGGCGGACTCGAGAACGCGCTTCATTCTGAACTGATACGCCTTTTTGTCGCACTGGGCGCGCGGGGCCCGGACGGCGGGGCCCTTGGAGGCGTTCAAAACCCGGAAATGTATGCCTGTCGCGTCGGCGTTCACGGCCATTTCGCCGCCGAGCGCGTCGATCTCCCTGACGATATGGCCCTTGGCAAGCCCCCCTATGGCCGGATTGCAGCTCATTTGGGCGACGGTGTCGAGGCTGCCCGAAAGCAGGAGCGTGCGCACGCCCATGCGCGCCGACGCCAGGGCGGCTTCACACCCCGCATGCCCCGCGCCGCAGACGATTACGCCGTATTCGGAATCCTTTCCCAGTGTTAGCATTGCGACATAATCCGACATTTTCGCCCTCCCGCAAGAAAAACTTTTCCGCCGCAGGGCGGGGCGGGGAAGGGCGGGCGCGGGCCCCCGAAGAAAGCGGGAGGCGAAAAAATGGGGAAAGGGGAAAACAGGGGAGGAAAGTCTGGAAGGGGAAAATGCACATAAATAGCCTCAAAAAGGCAAAGGATTGGGAAAACCGCAAGAAACGCAAAACTACCGGCCGGCAGACGGGCGGGAAAAAAGACAAGGGGAGGAAAGAGGAAGAGAAGGGGGGGGTGAAGGGAAAGCCTCGCGCGATACAAAAGGCGAAGCGGGAGAAAAAAGCGCGCGGATCCGCAGCCGGCAAACCGGCAAAGAATAAATTCGCCCGGTATTTACCGAAACGCCGACCTCCCGTCCGCGCAAATGGCGCCGACGAAACGCCGGCCGGGCAGCCCCAAACATTAAAAGGCTGCGCAAAAAGACGCGGCAGAATCCCATTCGCGCACTTTTACGGCAATAATCCGAGAGCTTTGCGAATGAAAGCCGATACGCCCATATTTCCGCGCATGGCATCGGGTTTGGCGCGCTCGGCGCGGCTTAAAACAGGCGTAAATTGCGCCCGCCTTTCCCGATCCGAATCCTGGCCGGCGCCGGCTCGCGCGCCACGCGGTTTTCTTTCTTATTTGACGCATTTTCCGACTCTTTTTTGCAAATCCAAAATAGAGGCGCGAACCTTGCGGCCTGCGGCCAAGCTTTAATTTGACGTTATTAAGAGCAATAACTTCTTGCCACAGCCGTAAATAAAAATCAAAAGTACCGCAATTTTTATTTCTACCTCCTCTTGCCTATCGTTTTGAATGAGGCGTCGCGGCCGGGGGCTCTCCGCCGCGATTTTTTAAAAACGGCAAAAGAGACGCATTCGCCGGATTCCTCCGGCAAACTTGCGGAAACCGAACCCATTTATGAATACCGAGGCCCGAAACGCTTTCATTTAAAGCGCCCTGCAATTTTTTAGTCTCGGCAAACCGTTCAGTTTTTCTTCGGACAAACCCCGTTCATTTTCCCCCGCATTTCATCTATGGGGAATTTTTTCGGAAAACATCAGATTCCCCCTCTCCCCTGTTTTTCTATGCGCCTTTACAATATGCCGCCCCCGCAGTGCGCCCGGCGGAAAGGGAAGGGCGCGGAAAATTATCCGTCGCGGCCGGCAAACGCCTTTTCGGGGGCGCCCCGTACGGCCGGCGCGCGCCTCCGGTTTCGCCCGGAGCAAGCGCGGAATTGAACGATTTTATCTTTTTATTGACAAAATTTTTAAAAGAAAGAGTTTAAAAATCGGAATGTCTGTTATCGGGAATTTTAGATTTTTGAGAACATGCGCAATCGCGTTTGCGGCGCAGGCCGTATTCGCAACCGAGGGGTTTTGCGCCGAGGTCAAAGGCGAACGCCTCTTCGACGTTTTGGGGTTTCCCGTCACAAACTCGATGTTTACAACGTGGATTTTCGCCGCCTTAATAATACTGGGGTTCCGCCTCATGATAGGAAGGGAGGCAAAGCTCGTCCCGGGCAGGGGCCAGATGGCAGTTGAAGCTGTAATTTCCTCATTGTCCGGGATATTTGAACCATTGATGGGCAAAAAAGCCTTCCGGGCGGCCTTCCCGCTGCTGCTGGGATTCTTTTTCTTCATATTGATAATGAACTGGAGCGGCCTTTTGCCCGGAGTGGGTTCGATAGGCGAGGAAATCGTCTATGCGGGGCGGGGCGCGCCGCCAGAAGGCTTTTTTCCGCGCGAAAGCGCCGATCCCTCCGCGGGGGCGGCGACGGAATTTGTGAAATTCGTGCCGTTTCTGCGCGCGGCAAATTCCGACCTCAACACGACGCTCGCGCTGGCTATAATCTCCTTCGGGGCGTGGATATATTTTGTCCTCAAATACGCGGGCCTCAAAGTTTTTCTGCACGACACGTTCGGCAACAAGGCCGACCCGAAGGAAGTCGCGCTCCCGATATACCTGTCCCTTTTCCTCGTATTTTTCGCGGTGGGCTGCATCGACATCGTATCCATCGTAATGAGGCTCCTTTCGCTCTCGTTCAGGCTCTTCGGCAACGTGTTCGGCGGGGAGGTCCTGCTCGAGAACATGCACTCGCTCGCCGCGGGGCTGCCGTCCTGGATTTCGTGGGTCATACCGCTGCCGTTCTACCTGCTCGAAATCCTCATAGGCCTTATCCAGGCGTTCCTGTTCACGCTGCTGACCGCGGTGTACATAGGGCTGCTGACAAACCACGAAGAAGGGTGAGCCGGGGGGCTCCGGGCGGGAAAATTTAACCAGAAAGAAAACAAAATGACGGAAATAATAGCAGAAGCAGTCAATCAAATGGGAAACATAAGCGGAAGCATACAGGGGGCGCTCGGCTGCCTCGGCGCCGCTCTCGGCGTGGGGTTCGTCGGCGCCAAGGCCGTTGACGCGGTCGGCCGCAACCCGGGCGCGTTCGGCAAGATAATGGTGCTGGGCATCCTCGGAATGGCGCTCGCGGAAGCCGTGGCGTTCTACTCGCTGTTTCTCGGCAAATAAGGCGGGGCGGCAATGAGCGCATTGATTGCGGCGGGCTCAAACCCGCTGGAATTTCTCACGCAGTTCGGCATAGAATGGCGGCTTTTGGTCAGCCAGGGGGTGTCGTTTGCGATAGTTGCGTGCGCCCTGTACTATTTGGCGTTCAAACCCGTAATGGCCGCGGCCGACAGGCGGCGCGAAAAGATTGAAAAAGGGCTGAAAGACGCCGAAGAAGCCGCCGCAAAGCTCGCCGACGCCAAGGCCGAAGCCGACAAAAAGACCGCCGAAGCGGCCCTTGAGGCCACCCGCATGCTGGAAGCCGCCCGCGCCGACGCCAAGGCCGCCGCGGAAAAGGCCGCCGCGGAAGCGGCCGCGCAGGCCGCCGAAGCCCGCCGCAAGTCCGACGAGCAGCTCGCGCAGGACAGGGAGCGCATGAAGCGCGAGCTCAGGGACGAGCTCTGCGCGCTGGCGGCGAGGGCGGCCGAGGAGGCCGTAAACGGCATACTGACTCCCGAACAGCGCAAAAGGCTCGACGAGCGCGCCGCAGAGGAGCTCGCGGAGGGGAAATGAACGCCGCGGACGAGGCAAAGCTTCTGGCGGAATGCTCCGCCGGCCCGGACGGGCGGATAGACCCGGAGCGCGTCGCGGCGGCGTGCGAAATCGCCTGCCGCGGGGGGTCGAACGCCCGCAGGCTCGCCGTGCTGAGGAGGTACCGGCAGATTGTGCAAAACAGGATAAGGGCGGCCTCCGTCACCGTGGAGAGCTCCGCCGAACTCTCCGGCGAGGCGTTTGAAAAGCTGAAAAATTTTGCCGAAGAGCAGACGGGCAGGAGAGATCTGACATTCGCCCGCAGGGTGGATCCGTCGCTCATAGGCGGGGTGCGCATAATCTGCGGCGACGTAATATGGGAGCGTTCCGCCAGGCTCTCCCTTGAAAGCATCATGTGAAGTTTGAAGCAATGGACGAGATAATCAAAGAGATATCGGCGCGCATAGACGCCGTTGAAAAGCGCAGCAGCCGCGCGAACGTCGGCGCCATAATATCGCTCGCCGACGGCGTAGCGCGCCTCGACGGGCTGAGCGAGGCGATGTACAACGAGATGATCGACTTCGGCGGGGGCGTCACGGGGATAGCGCTCAACCTCGGCGAGGACGAGGTCGGCTGCATACTGCTCGGCGACGCCTCGAACGTGAAGGAGGGCGGGGAGGCCCGCACCACCGGAAAGCTTCTGAGCGTCCCCGTAGGCATGGGGCTTCTGGGAAGGGTGGTGGACGCGCTCGGCCGCCCGCTCGACGGCAAGGGCGAAATCTCCGCCGACGACTTTTACCCCGTCGAAAAGATCGCCCCCGGCATACTGCCGCGCAAGTCCGTCAACCAGCCGCTGCAGACGGGGATACTTGAAATCGACGCGATGCTGCCCATCGGCAGGGGGCAGAGGGAGCTCATCATCGGCGACCGCTGCACCGGCAAGACCTCCATCGCCCTCGACACAATAATCAACCAGGCGAGGATAAACGACGAACACGCGGGCGAGGAGGGCTTCCGCCCCGTCTATTCGATATACGTGGCCATCGGCCAGAAAAATTCCAACATAGCGCGCACCATACAGCTCCTCGAAAAGCGCGGGGCGATGAAGTACACGACCATTGTCGCCGCCTCCGCCGCGGAGAACGCGGCCAGCCTGTACATCGCCCCGTACGCGGGCTGCGCGATGGGGGAATACTTCATGCAAAACGGCATGGACGCGCTCATAGTGTACGACGACCTCTCCAAGCACGCCGCCGCGTACAGGCAGGTTTCCCTGCTTTTGAAGCGCCCGTCCGGGCGCGAGGCGTACCCCGGCGACGTATTTTACCTGCACTCGCGCCTGCTCGAGCGCGCCGCGCGGCTGAACGAGGAAAACGGCAACGGCTCGCTCACCGCCCTCCCGATAATCGAGACCCAGCAGGGCGACGTCAGCGCATACATTCCCACAAACGTCATATCCATCACCGACGGTCAGATCTTTTTGGAGACCGACCTTTTCAACAAGGGCGTGAGGCCCGCCATATCGGTGGGCATCTCGGTGTCCCGCGTGGGCTCCTCCGCGCAGATAAAGGCGTTCAAGCAGGTTGCGGCCACCCTAAAAGGCGAGTACGCGCAGTACAAGGAGCTCGCGGCGTTCGCGCAGTTCGGCTCGGACCTCGACGCGCGCACGAAGGCGATAATCGACAAGGGCGACAGGCTCGCGGAAATCATGAAGCAGCCCAACAACGCCCCGATGGGCGCGGACGCCGAAATCGCCGTCCTCTGGGCGCTCAAAAACGGCTTCTTCGACGGCGTGGAGGTCGCCCGCGTCCCGGACGCCAAGGCGGCCCTCGAGAGCTTCCTTTCGGCGCGCAGGCCGGAGCTGCTCGCGGAAATCCTCGGGAGGGGCGCCTTCGACGGCGAACTCGACGAAAAGATGAAATCCGCCTGCGAAGAGTGGAGAAAAACCTTCGCGTAAACGGCCATGAAGGGGATGCGCGAAATCAGAAACCGCATGAAGGCGGTCGCAAGCACCGGGCAGATCACCCATGCCATGGAGCTCGTCGCGGCGTCGAAAATGAAGAGGGCCCAGAACAGCGCCGAGGCGGGCAGGGCGTACGCGATACTGCTGATGGACCTCACCGAAACCGTGCTCGAGCGGCTCGGCAAAATGATCTCCCGCGAGGCGAACGCCCGCGGGAAAAAGCGGCTTGTCATAGTGTTTTCGACCGACAAGGGGCTGTGCGGAAGCCTGAACGCCAACATATTCAAGGCGGTGGCCGAAATCCCGAGGGGCGAAGCCGACTACATCGCGGTGGGCTCCCGCGCGGGGAGGTTTATCGCAAAGACCGGCAGGGAGCTGAAAGGGCAGTTTAAAATAAGCGACGCCGTGACCTTCGCCGAAACGCGCAAAGTCGCGGAGTTCTCGATGAGGCTGGCAAAGGAGAGCGGGGAGTACGGCAGCATAGAGGTTCTGTACCCGGTTTTCGTGAACACGCTCAGGCAGGAGACCGCCCTCGTAAAGCTCGCGCCCGCCGACGACCTGGCCCCATTCGTGGAGCGGCTGCGCAAGTCTTACAAAATGGCGGACGTCGCGGTGGCCGCGCGAGAGGAGCGCAACGTGAAGTTCGAGCCCTCCGCGGGCGAGGTTATGGCCAGGCTTCCGCAGTATTACATAAGGCAGAGCCTCCACCACATAGCGCTCGACGCCAAGGCGTCGGAGCACTCCGCGCGCATGGTGGCGATGAAGAGCGCCAGCGACAACGCCGACGCGCTGCTGTCGGAGCTCAGCCTTGAATACAACAAGGCGCGCCAGGCGGCCATCACCACCGAAATACTCGAGCTTTCGTCCGCCGCGGCCGAAGCCGGGGGGCAAATTTAAAGAGAAACGCAAAATGAGTTCAGGCAGAATAAAACAGGTCATAGGGGCGGTTGTGGACGTCGAGTTCCCCGCCGACTCGATTCCCGCAATTTACAACGCGCTCACGACGGGCGGAAACGGCGCGAAAATAGTGCTTGAAGTGCAGCAGCAGCTTGGAGAGGGCGTCGTCAGAACGGTCGCAATGACCTCCACGGAGGGGCTGAAGCGCGGCGACGAGGTCGCCGACACCAAGTCGCCGATAAAAGTGCCCGTCGGCGGGGCGACGCTCGGCAGGATTTTCAACGTCACGGGGGATCCGATAGACCAGAAGGGCCCCGTTGCCGCGGCGGAAAGGCTGCCGATACACCGCAAGGCCCCGTCGCTGCTGGAGCAGAGCACCCGCGCGGAAATTCTGGAGACCGGCATCAAGCCCATCGACCTCATCTGCCCGTTCCTCAAAGGCGGCAAGGTCGGGGCGTTCGGGGGCGCGGGCGTCGGGAAGACCGTCGTGATCATGGAGCTTATCCACAACATCGCCAAGGCCCACGGAGGATTTTCGGTGTTCGCGGGCGTCGGGGAGCGATCGAGGGAGGGCAACGACCTCTACCACGAAATGACGGATTCCGGCGTAATCGACCGGGAGAACCCCGAGAAGTCGAAAGTCGCGCTCGTATACGGGCAGATGAACGAGCCCCCGGGGGCCCGCATGAGGGTCGCGCTCACCGCGCTCACCATGGCCGAATACTTCCGCGACGCGCAGGGGCAGGACGTGCTGCTGTTCATCGACAACATATTCAGGTTTTCGCAGGCGGGCAGCGAGGTCAGCGCGCTTCTGGGGCGCTCGCCGTCGGCCGTCGGCTACCAGCCGACCCTCGCGCAGGAAATGGGCGAGCTCCAGGAGCGCATCACCTCGACTAAAAAGGGCTCCATAACCTCCTTCCAGGCCGTCTACGTGCCCGCGGACGACCTCACCGACCCCGCCCCCGCAAACACTTTCGCGCACCTCGACTCCACGATAGTCCTCGACCGCTCGATAGCGGCCCTGGGCATATATCCGGCGATCGACCCGCTCGCCTCCACTTCCAACGCGCTCTCGGCCGACATAGTGGGGGCGGAGCACTTCAGGGTGGCGCGCGGCGTGCAGGAGCTGCTGCAAAAGTACAAGGACTTGCAGGACATCATCGCAATTCTCGGCATAGACGAGCTCTCCGACGAGGACAAGCTCACCGTCTCCCGCGCGCGCAAAGTCCAGAAGTACCTGTCGCACCCCATGCACGTCTCGGAGGTGTTCTCCGGCATACCGGGCACATACGTGCCGGTGTCGGAAACCATCAGGGGGTTCGCTATGATCCTCGACGGCAAGCTCGACCACGTCAACGAAAACGATTTCGCCTACAAGGGCAAGATAGACGAAGTTCTGGAATCTTACGAAAAGAACAGGGGTAAGTAAATGCCGCTCTCGCTCGAAATCGTCACGCCGTCGGGGGTCGCCTACAAAAGGGACTCGCTCGACGCGGTTTCGCTGCCGGCGAGCGACGGCGAAATACAGATACTGCCCGGCCACATTCCCCTCATAACGATTCTCGACCCGGGGGCGGTGCTCGCGCTCTCCGGCGGGGCGGAAGAGAGCGTGGCGATCGACGGGGGCTACGCGCGCTGCCTCGGAGACTCCATATCGGTGCTCACCGAGTCCGCCATAGATGTGCAGCAGTTCGACGAGGACGAAATGCAAAAGGCCCGCGACGCCGCCGAAAAGGCGCTCGAAGAGGCAAAAAGCTCCAGGGATTTGGACGAGGAGGAAATCGAACGGCTCGAGTCGCGCGCGAGGGTGGCGATTGCGGGGCTGCTCGCAAAAAGCCGCAGGCGAAGGCAGTAGCCGGGCCTCCCTCCGCACCGGCCCCTAAAGCCGGATTCGGGCGGGGCGGACTTCCCGCCGGCCGCGGAGGCGCCGCAATAACCTTCTTGACACCAGATAAAAAAAATCGAAAATTCCATCAGAAAAGGCGCGGTTGCGCGTCCGCCACGCCCGGCGGGAAATTTTTTATTTATACGCTCCATCAATGAAAACGACAGTCTCGATAAAAATTTTGGCGATCCTCGCCGCGTCCTGCGCGCAGGCGTTCGCGCTCACATATTTCGCCGGCAAGAGAAACCCCGAATCGGAGGATGAAAAAACGATGAAATATTCCTCCTGCCACTGGGGCAGCAGCGGCGACTTTGAAACCCCGCCGCTCCCGTCCAAGCCGGGCGTCAACGACACGCTCGCCACGCGGTGGGGCTCGGGCTACAGCCTCGACATCGACGCCAATATCCAGGTGGGCCAGATTTCCAACGGCGACGGCTCCACCATCACAGCCAAAGGCAAAACCATCAAGGTCAAGAGGGGGCTCGGCACGGGCGTGCCCGGCGGCGGCTCCTCCACCATAGCGTTTGAGGACTGCACTCTCGAATTCGGCGGCAACCTTTCCGTCAGCTACTGGGACGGTCACCGCGGCATAGGCAACAGCAGCCTGACGCTCAAAAACACAAAGCTCGACATGGCCGGAACCCTGGGCTGCATAATTCCTGTGCACCCGCTGGTGAACTCCAACACCCGCGGAGGGTTCACCTTTGCGCTCGAGGGCAAGACCGCCGCGACCTTCGGGGAAGGCACGGTCATAGACACGATATTTTCCGAAAAGCCCGAACAGTGGGCGTTCAAAATCCAGATGGCCGAATCGGACGGGCACATGCCCTCGCTGAAATTCACCGGGGGAACGGCCGATTTCACGGGCTGCGACCTCGACGTGCGCATATCGCCAAAAGCCAAAAAGGGGGTTTACACCCTGATAGAGTTTGCGAACAAGAAGAGCCAGCTCGGCAAGCTCACGCGCTTTACGCTAAACGGCAATCCCTATTCAATGGGGCAGACCGTAGACGTCGGCGCGCTGAAAGCCACCATAACGGAAGGCGAAATAGGGCGCAATTCGAAGTCCGACAAAAACGTAATCCTCACCATAAAATAGCCGGCGGGCAATCTCCGCGGTAACGCCTGCAACAGAAAGGCGAAAAGCGGGTTTTTCAGGGCGCGCAATTATGCGCGCCTTTATCGCGGCCGCATAAAAAACCGAAGAGCGGCGAGAGAGGTTTTATTTGCCTATGCTTTATAATCTCTCGTCGCAAAGTTTGAGCGGAAAAATCGAACGTTTGAGGGAAACGCCCATTTTTCTGAGTTTTCGGAGATAAGGCTGAAACCCTTGTTAAAACCGATAATCGAGCGCGGCGGCGTATTATTTGCAAGGTTATTTTATTGACGCACAGCCCGCAGACGCCGTTGCCGGCGACTGCCTTTTTGCCTCCGCCTTCGGCGGTTTGGGAAATGTACGCTTTTGCCGCCGTTTATCCCGCCCGGACAAATTTGCTTGAACGCCCCCGCATTCGCGGTACGCTGTTGCGCATTATGGCGGGCATTGACGAAAATATCGTGAGGGAGTACTTTGAGGCGAACGGGTTTCTCGTCTGCCAGACCAACAAGCACCAGGTGCAGTCGCGCAAGAAGAGGGCCGACGAAAACATCGACTTCTTTGTCGAAAACCCCAATCCGCTCCCGGGCGAACCCGCGTTTGTCCTGGCGCCGCCCGAGCTCAAAAAGTGCCGGCGCGCGATCGTCGCGGTGAGGGCGTGGCACACGGCCGTGTTTACAGAAAACATGATTTCGACCGCCAAAGGCGGGCTCTTCGATTTCCTACAAAAGCCCGCGCTCAAAAAAGCCGAGGAATTTTTCGGGCAAATCGGGGGCGTCATGAGAATCGCCGCCGTCGCGGATTTGCCGAAGTCGCGCGCGGAGCGCCAGAAGAGCATAGCGGCGATGAAATCGCGGGGGGTGGACGGGGTTGTAACCTTCCCGCAGATGCTGCGATCGCTGGCGGACGCGGTGGAGATAAACGCAAACTACGCCAAGAGCGACCTGGCGCAGATTCTGCGCATTCTGAAAAACTACGGCATGCTGCGCGGCGCGCAGATGGGCCTGTTTGAAAAATAGCGCCCGTTTCCGCCCGGCGGAAAAATGCCGGAACATTTTCCCGCCAATGGCGTCTAAACAGGCAAAAGAACAATCACCCCCCTGAACGGAGGCACAATGAAAAAAATAAGCAAAAAAACATACTTTCTGGCGGCGGTTCTCTCGTCGCTCGTACTGGGGCCGTCGCTCGCCGCCCAAGCCGAGGAACAGCTGACGGGCGTAAAGGCGGTATCGAAGACCGCCCTGCTCGAAACCGAAAAAGATTTCGACAAGGCCTACGAAGCCGCCAAAAAGGACGGCAAAACGCTGATGCTCGAATTTGCCGGCCTCGACTGGTGCCCCCCGTGCAAGATGCTGCACAAGTTTGTGGTAAACACCGACGAATTCGCCAAGTACGCAAAGCAAAAGCTGCATGTCGTAATGGCGGACTTCAAGCGCGGCGGCGAACCTTCCGACAAGAAGAACGCCAAGAGGCACCTTGAGCTTTCCGAAAAGTACAAGCTGCGCTACTTCCCGACGATAGTGCTGATAAACCCCAAAAACGACAATGTCGAAATCATCGAGGGGCTGCAGACCAAGACTCCGAGGGAATTGATCGAAAAGATCGAAACTTTCAGGAAATAACCGGTTTTATACTGTCAGATATTCGCTGTTTGACATCTGAAAGTCCCGCTTTTTCGGCGGGACTTTTTTTGTTTATCGTCAAATAAGCATTGAAAAGCTTGGGTTTTTGTCGGTATTTTCGCCCCATGAAGAAGTTTGCCGCTTTCATTTCATCAGCCGCATTCATATTGGGGGCCTGCGTTCAAAACTTGACCGCCGCCCAATACAAATACCCCCACTCTACGGGGAATAAAAAATGGAACGCTTCATGGTGCTCCGCTCCCGGCTCAAAGGGGGACGGGTACGAAATTCTGCACTTCCGCCGAACCTTTGAACTGCCCGAAAAGCCCGAAAAGTTTGCGGTCAACGTCTCCGCGGACAACCGCTTCCGCCTTTACGTAAACGGGAAATCTGTCGCCGCGGGCCCCGCGCGCGGCGACCTCGAACACTGGCGATACGACACCATCGACATATCCCCCTTCCTGAAAAAGGGCAAAAACGTCATAGCGGCCCTCGTATGGAACTACGCGGCGTTCGCGCCCGCCGCGCAAGTGACGAACAGGACGGGGTTCATCTTGGACGGCGCCGGCAAGCCCGAAGAATTCATAGCAACCCCCGGAAATTGGAAGGTGAAAATATCGTCCGCCTATTCGAGGCCCGAATCGCGCGGATTCAAGGGCGTCGGCAACTTCAGCTTTACCGGGACGACCGACGCGATAGACGGCTCCAAATACGACTGGGGCTGGGCTTCCGAAGATTTCGACGACTCCGCGTGGGCGGGCGCGGAAAAAATCGCAGACGGCATGAGCGCGACCGGGCCGTACGGGGAAAATTCGGACTGGATGCTCGTCGAGCGCGAAATTCCCCAGCTTGAAGAAAAGCCCATGCGCCTTTCAAAAATCCGCAAATTTGCCGGCGCCGGAAAGCCCTCAAACTTCATAAACGCGGAGAGGCTCACCATACCGGCCAACTCCGAATGCAGCATAATTCTGGACAACGGATTTTTAACAAACGCGTACGTCCGCCTCATTTCGAGCAGGGGAAAGGGCGCCCGCGTAAAGGCGACCTACGCCGAAGCGCTCTACGACGCAAAAGGCCAAAAAGGCGACAGGAACTCCATAGACGGCAAAGAGTTCTCCAATTCGGCCCCTTTCGACATATTTATGCCGGACGGCGGGGCGAAACGCGACTTTTCCACCCTGTGGTTCCGAACCTACCGCTATGTGCGCCTCGACATTAAAACGGCCGGCGAGCCGCTCGACATAGAGGACTTTTACGGCGTCTTTACCGGGTATCCGTTCAGCGAGAAGGGCTCCTTCGAGGCGTCCGACAAATCCGTTTCGGACATCTGGGAGGCGGGGTGGAGGACTGCGCGGCTGTGCGCCGTTGAAACGTACTTCGACTGCCCCTATTACGAGCAGCTCCAATACGTTGGCGACACGCGCATACAGGCGCTGATCAGCCTGTACGTCTCGGGCGACGACAGGCTGATGCGCCAGGCCGTTTCAAACTTCGACTATTCCCGGGGCTCCGACGGCCTGGTAAAATCGCGCTACCCCACGAGGGTGAAGCAGTACATACCCCCGTTTGCGCTCTACTGGGTGTCGATGCTCGACGACTTTGCAAAGCACCGCGACGACCCGCAATTTGTAAGGGAACATCTGGACGGCGTGCGCGCGGTTTTCGGATGGTTTTTCAGGCAAATCGATCCGAAAAGCGGCATGCTGCGCCCGATGCTGAACCATTGGAATTTTGTCGACTGGGTTCCCGCCTGGAAACACGGGTACGCCCCCGAGACCGAAACGGCGGCCTCGGCGATAAATTCGCTGCATCTGGCGTATGCGCTGAAAAGCGCGGCAGGCCTTATGCGGCACATGGGCTGCGGGCGCGAAGCGGACGAATACGCCCAAAAAAGCCGCGAAATCGCCGCAGCCGTAAAAAGGCGGTGCTACGACGAATCGCGCGGGCTCTTCATGAACTACGCCTCGGCGGAAAAGTCGAGCCAGCACGCAAACATAATGGCCATACTTGCCGACGCCCTCCCCGCCGAAAAACAGCGCGAGCTTTTCGACAGGATTGTTTCCGACAAAACCCTCGAACAATGCACGTTCTATTACAGGTTTTATCTGACGGAGGCCATGCGCAAAGTCGGGGCGGGGGAGAAATACGCGGACTCCCTCGGCCCGTGGCGCGAGATGCTGGACATGGGGCTCACCACATTCGCCGAAACCCCGGAGCCCTCCCGCTCCGACTGCCACGCGTGGAGCTCAAGCCCCAACTACCATCTGCTTTCGCTCGTGTGCGGGGTAGTTCCCGCGGAGTACGGTTTCAAATCCGTCAGAATAGAACCGAACCTCGGCAAATTCGACTTCGTAAAGGGAAAAATTCCGCACCCCGACGGCGTCATAGAAGTCTCGCTGAAAAAGAGCGGGCAAAAGCTTGAAGGCTCGGTGCGGCTCCCCGAAAAACTCGGCGGCGCATTCATCTACAACGGCAGGGAAATCAAGCTCGCCGGCGGCCAAAACCCCATAGATATTTAACCGCCTATCCGGCAGCAGCACGCGGCGTGCGGATTCGGCCGCCAGGTTTCGGGGTTCCCTTCTCCGGAAAGCCCGCGGCGGCCTTTTTCGCATCTTACGGGCGCGAATGCGGCATTTTGACTGCACCTCCTGCCTTTGAAGCCGCGCGCTTTTTTTCAGGCGCCGCCCGCAAGAAGCGTGCAGTGATATTTGAAAGATGAGACTGGAAACTGGAAATAACGGGAAATAACGGGAATTTAAAGTTTGTGGCGGAGTCGTCGGCCGGATTTGAGTTTGAGACTCCAACTCCGCCCCAAAGCCTTTAAATTCCCGTTATTTCCGTCTACAATCCCATCTTTAAAACACCGGTTCCGCACCGGCCGCGAGCCCCTCCCAAGTCCGCGGAAATTCCCTTTCGCGCGGCTTCAAATACCCGGCAAAAAAAGCGGCGCCGCGCATGGCGGAACCGCTTTCTTCAATTCCGGCTGAAACGGGCTATTTCACGGTGTCGATGTACCGCGCGAGCTTCTTTATGGTCCAGAGAGTCGCGTGGCCGTTGATGTTCGTCTCCACCGTGTCTCCGACTTTGTGGTCCAAAAGCGCCTGCGCAAGCGGCGTCTGGTAGGAGAATATGTTTTTCGCCGTGTCGCTGTCCCAGGCGCCGAGGATCGTGCAGGTGAGCTCCTCGCCCTTGTTCGTGACGAGGCTGACGATCGAGCCGATGCCGACCTTGTCCGTCGGGGTCGAATTGAAGTCGAACACTTCGGAGCCGGAGATGTCGCGCTCGAGCTGGCCGCGGCGGGCGGAGAGGACTTCGTCGTGCTCGCGCGCCATCTTGTATTCGGAGTTTTCGCGCAAGTCCCCGAGCTCGCGGGCGGCCTCGATGGCGGCCTTGCTGGCGGGCAGCTGGTTCTTGACGATGTCCTCGAGCTCTTCGCGGCGCGCCTGCAGGCTCCAAGAGGAGACCAGAAGCCGCTTTTCCTTCGAGTCGGAAGACTTTGTCGCCACCAGCGACTGGACGCTCGGAAAGACTTTTATTATGCGCGCGAGAATCGACTTTTTCGTCAGATCCTCAAAGCCCTGGTTGAGCAGGAGCGTCTGGGCGAGGTCGCGCGCAGTGTCGGCGGTGGAGCTCTCGAGCATGTCTTTCACGAGCTCCCTGTCGTCGCTGAGCGCGTCGGCGAGCGCGATTCTCGCGGTCGTCACAACGGTTTCGCGCTGGAGGGCTTCGTCGTCCACGGCCGCCAGGAGCGCGCTCAGAAGATCCTCGCCGATTAGCGGCGAGAGGATATCCTTATAGGCGGAGGCGTTGCGGTTCTTGACTATCCACAGTATGACGGGCCCGCGCAGGGTCTGCTCTTCGAGCCACCTTTTGAGGCAGTCCTTTATCAGCTGGCGGGAAGTCACCCCCTTGCCGTCGTCGGGAATTTCCGCGCCCTTTACGAAGTGCGAGTTCTTGGAAACGTCCCAGCTCAGGAGGAAGTCGACGCACTCCTTGGTGAACCTGCCCTCGCTGTATTTGAGAAGGTCTATTATGCGGTCCCTCCAGTCCTCGACGAAAATTCGCGTGAGCAGGTCGAGAAACCTTTCAAGATAGGGGGACGGCAGGTTTTTGGCGAGGTTGTTGAGCCCGTCCTTGGGGTCGCGCTCGACGGCGGCCAAAATGATGTCCTTGCTCCGCGGGGCGATTTCCTCAACCTTTTCCTCCTCGCCGGGATAGAGGTAGCGGACGAGGTTGTTCCTTACCCAGATGCCGTGGAGCCTGTCGGCGTCGTTGAGCGAGCGCGCCTTTTTGATGGCCTCAGTGAGCTCCTCCTTGATCTTGGGGAGGTCGGCCTTGATTTCCTCCACGCTGTCGTCGGTGGCGGTCTTGTAAAGTTTTTCGGCCAGAAGTATCTTTTTCTTGGGCTCCCTGTTTAAAAAGTATTCGCGCAAGACTTCCTGTTCGGGCTTCATTTCCTCTTCCTTGGCGCGCAGAATGTAGGGTTCGCCCTTGGACTTGGGGCAGGCGACGCGGGGGTTGCGGAAGAGCGACTCCTTGGCTTTGTTCCACCACGACCTGTACGCCTTTTCCGCGGCCCTGTTCTTTTCGGAGAGCTCCTTTTCCGGAATCGACGGGTTTTCCGCCGCGTACCCGAATAGCTGCTTAAAGAGCGTTTCGAGCTCTATGGCGCTCGCGGAGAGGTCTGGCTTTTTTTCGAGATAGGCTACGACAAATTCGCCGCCGTCCTTCATTTCCTTTTCAAGATTTTCGCGGTCGGTGCGATAGCGGACGAGAAGGTTGTCGTCTTCGAGCACTTCGAGCTTGTCGACGCAGAAGGCCGGATCCATCTTGTGCCCCGGCTTTCCTTCGAAGTCTATTACGAGCTTCCTGGACGCCTCGTCGTAGGAGACGATGCGGCCGAATCCCCAGCTGCCGTGCATGCAGTACGCGCCGTCGCGCATTTGCTCAAGCTTCTGGCGCTTCGCGCGCAGCTTCGGATTTTTACCTATGAGTCGTTCGATCGATTCGGAATTCATTTTGTGTATGCTCTTGCGTTGTGCGCCTTTGCGTCCGCCCCGCAAAGCCCTCGTCGCCGGGGCTTCAAAAGCCTCCCCGCAACCCCGGATTTTCCGGACGCCGCCCAGGCGCGCATATTTCACAGGCGCGGAATCTCCCCAGAGCTTGCGTCGCGGGGCGCATTTTCCGCAGTCTATGATTATCCTTAAAATGGCCGCTTTGCCGCATTTGTCAATTTTATCTTTGACCTCTTTCGACTTTCGGACATTTTTTCCGAAATCCCGGAGCGCACGCGCAGAACTTCGCCGCCGCGACGGGAATCTCCCGAACCATGGAAAATCGAAAAGACTTCGACTTTGCCGCAAAGGCGGCGGTATCGGCGGCCGTCGCGGACTACCTGAAATCCGGGGCGAAGGCCGACGACGTTTTCGCCCGGCGCTTCCGCCGCGGGTTCTCCGCGCCGGAAAGGGCGAAGGCAAACCAGGTGTTTAAAGGCCTGCTCAGAAACCTCCTTCCCATGCGCTCCGCTATCGAAGGGCTTTGCAAAAGGCCCCCGCGCCCGCTCTTAAAGGCGGCGCTGCTCTGCGCGTGCGCGGATATTGCCGGGCGCAAAAAGGCCTTTCAGGCGGCGGACTCCTGGGTGGAATTCATAAAGGCGAAATTTTCAAAAGGCGAATCCGGATTCGCCAATGCGATTCTCAGAAAAATTCCCGAAGCTCTCGGGCGTATCGAGGAAACCGCCGAAAGAAACCCGTCTCCGGAAAACCTCGCGCTGGCGTACAGCCACCCCGAATGGCTCGTGAAAAGGTGGACTGCCGAATTTGGCCCGAAAAAGGCGCTGGAAATCTTAAAAAACAGCCGGATTCCCTCGGACGTGTTTTTGCGCTCCTCGGGCTCGGAAACCGCCAGAATACTCGAAGAAAAGTTCGGAAAATCCCTGCGCCCGTCGCCTTTTGAAGATTTCAAAATTCTGGAGGGCGGGCATTGGGAGGCGGCCGAAGAGCTTCTGAAATCGGGCGAGTTCTACGCCCAGGATCCCTCCACGTCATTCGCCCCGAAGCTTCTCGACCCGAAACGCGGGGATTCCGTTATAGACCTGTGCGCGGCCCCCGGAGGAAAGTCGCGCATGTGCGCCGACCTCATTCTCCGCTCGGCGGGTTTCGACAAATCCGCGTGTTCCAGCTCCATTATAGTTTCGGTCGACATGCCCGGCCCGCGAATGGAAAGGCTCGCGGAAAATCTCTCCAAAACGGGTTTTTTAAAATCGCATTCTGTCGCCTGCGACCTCGAATCCGAAGCGCTTTCCGGCGAGCTCGAAAGGCGCGGGCTTCCGGCGCTCTTCGACCGAGTTTTGCTCGACGCGCCGTGCTCCAACACGGGGGTGCTGCGCAGGCGGCCCGACGCGCGTTACAGGCTGGAAGAATCGGACATACTTTCATGCGCGGGCCTTCAAAGAACCCTGATGTCAAAAGCCGCAAAATTTACGAAGCCCGGCGGGAGCTTTGTATATTCTACATGCTCCATCGAAAGGGAGGAAAATTTTGACAACGCCGAATGGTTTTCCGAAAATTTCACGGAATTTGAGCTCGCCGAAAGCAAGATTTGCATTCCGGCCGCTTTTAACGACGGAGGGGGCGCCTTTCTCTTCAAGAGGAAATCCCGAATATAAAATTAAAAACTTAAATTAAAATCTATCCCTATTTTTATACTGTGCGGACAAGTACAATAACTTTTTTAGAAGCTGAAATTCAGCGTGATATCCTAATGCGCTTCCGTAGATAACTTTTGCAGATATTGCAGAAAACTCACGGTTAATGACATCTTTACAATTTGTCCGGAGAATATTTCCAAGTTATTTGCATAGTTTTTAACAATTTTCGCCGTGTTCTGTAAGTACAAAAATGTAGGAAGGTATACTCGGGAGCTTCTCGCCCTCAAACGTTTTAGTAAGGAAACTGCAGGGATTTTTAGGGTTTCCAAATTAAGTGTCCAAAAATGTAGCTTTTTTTCAAAAAAAAGGATTTTACGGAATGAAAAATATTGCAAAAATCTTATCCGCAATCCGATAATTCCGCCATCATTTCCAATTTTCAAAGGGTTTCGGGCCCTTTGGAATATTTTATACAGTACGCAACTTAACCCATAAAGCTAAGGCTTTTGTTTCGATTATGACAGAAGGCAGGTTTAAAGCTGTTCTCGGGGCGTATCCGCCGAAGAGGGAGAACCTCGTGAGCGTCTTGCAGGACATTCAGGAAGAGGAGGGGTTTATTTCCCCGGAAGCCGTGAAAGAGGCCGCCGAATACTTTTCCATTTCGGAGGCGGACGCATATTCGGTAGCGAGCTTCTATGCGCAGTTCAAGTTTAAGAAGCCCGGCAGGCACACGATAAAGGTCTGCAAGGGAACCGCGTGCCACGTCAGGGGTTCTGGCTCGCTGCTCGCCGCCCTCGAGGAGAGGCTCGGAATAAAAGAGGGCGAGACTACGCCCGACGGCCTCGTGAGCCTTGAGCGCGTCGCGTGCCTCGGCGCCTGCGCGCTCGCGCCCGCAATGGTTGTGGACGACAAGGTGCACGCCCGCGTCACGCTCGCGGAAATAGAAAAAATCCTCAAATCCCTGGAATAGCCATGAAGATTCTCGAAAGTCTGAGGGAGTCCGCCGCAAAGGAATGGGCGGAATTCCAAAATCGGGCGCGCGTAATGGTGGGGGCCGCTACATGCGGCCGCGCCGCCGGAGCGGGAGACGTCATAGAAGAGTTTAAAAAGGCCCTGAAGGAAAACGGCCTCGACGAAAAGGTCGAAGTGGTCGAGACCGCGTGCATAGGCCTGTGCTACGCCGAGCCTCTCGTGGAGATAAAGCGCGAAGGAGAGCCGTCTGTGCTGTATTCCAACGTTAAGCCCCGCGATGTGGCGAAGCTCGTTTCGGAACATCTGGCAGGCGGCAATCCCGTGGCCGAAAAGGCGGAAGCCGTCATGGCGGACGAAGAGTACCGCGGGATAAAACCCTTTAAAAAGCACCCGATGGTGGAACTGCAGAAGCGCATAGTGTTGCGCAACTGCGGTGTGATAGACCCCGAAAATTTCGGGCACTGCCTCGCCCGCGGAGGGTACGAGGGGCTCGAGAAGGCTCTTTCCGCTTCACCCGAAAAGGTGATAGAGGAAGTCACCGCGAGCGGCCTGCGCGGCAGGGGCGGCGCGGGATTTCCGACGGGCGTTAAATGGGGGTTCGCGCGGGCCTCGAAGACCTCCCCGGTGAAATATATAATATGCAACGCCGACGAGGGGGACCCCGGGGCGTTCATGGACCGCTCGGTTCTCGAGGGCGACCCGCACAGCGTGCTCGAGGGGCTGATGATAGCCGGCTACGCCATAGGCGCGGAATGCGCGTACATCTACGTGCGCTCCGAATATCCGCTGGCCATCAGGAGGCTTAAAAAGGCCATAAAGCAGGCTGAGGACGCCGGACTTTTGAAAAGGGAGCTGCCCAACGGCTTCAAATTTGAAATAAGGATAAAGAAGGGCTCCGGAGCGTTCGTCTGCGGGGAGGAAACCTCCCTCATGGCGAGCATCGAGGGCGTGCGCGCAATGCCGCGCCCCAAGCCGCCGTTCCCCGCCGCCAAGGGGCTCTTCAAAAAGCCCACCAACATAAACAATGTAGAGACGCTCGCCGCCGTGAGCTCCATAATGCGCGAGGGCGCGCAGATGTACTCGTCGCTGGGTTCCGAGAAGAGCAGGGGAACCAAGACGTTCTCGCTCGCCGGCAAGATCAGGAGGACGGGGCTCATAGAAGTCGAGCTCGGGCTGAAGCTTGGCGACATCATAGAGAAAATCGGCGGGGGCTGCGCCGACGGCAAAAAGTTCAAGGCCGTCCAGACGGGCGGCCCGTCGGGCGGCTGCCTCACGCCGGAGCACCTCTCGATACCCGTAGACTACGAAAGCCTCGCGGCCGCGGGCTCCATAATAGGCTCGGGCGGGCTCGTCGTGATGAACGAGGATTCCTGCATGGTGGAGGTTGCAAAATTTTTCGTGAACTTCACCGAAAGCGAGTCGTGCGGCAAGTGCATTCCGTGCCGTATGGGAACCCAGCACGCGCACGCGATTCTCGAAAAAATCACCTCGGGCAGGGGGGAAATGGAGGATATCGAGCGCCTTAAAAAGATAGCGTTTACGATGAAGCAGTCCTCCCTCTGCGGGCTCGGCCAGACGGCCCCCAACCCGATTCTGACGACCCTCAGGTACTTCGAGGACGAATACGTCGCGCATATAAGGGACAAGCGGTGCCCGGCGCTCGTCTGCCCGCAGCTGGTGCGCTTCTCGGTGGACGCCGAAAAGTGCACGGGCTGCACGGCCTGCGAGCGCGCCTGCCCGACGGGCGCCATATCCGGCGGCGTCAAAAAGCCGCATTCCATAAATTCCGAAAAATGCATATCCTGCGGCGCGTGCTACCAGAGCTGCAGGTTCGGCGCGATAGCGAGGAAATGAGAATATGAGCACTTTCAAGATCACCATAGACGGACGCCAAGTGGATGCCGAACCCGGCATGACCGTCCTGCAGGCCGCCAGGAGGGCGGGAATATTCATACCGTCGCTCTGCGCGCACGACGAGCTCGATCCCTACGGGGCGTGCCGCCTGTGCGTCGTGGAAATCGACGGAATGCGCGGAACCCCGACTTCGTGCACGACGCCGGCCGCCGAGGGAATGGTCGTGCGCACGACTTCCGAGCAGCTCGAGACCCAGCGCCGCCGCACGATAGAGCTGATGATGAGCTCCCACCCGTCGCCGTGCCTTGTGTGCGACTCCCGCGAGGACTGCGAGAGCGAGAAAAAAACCCCCACCCGCGCGACTTCCGCCACCCGCTGCGGCGCGTGCTCCAACCGCCCGGGCTGCGAGCTGCGCAAAGTCGCCCTCGGCTCGTATTCGCGCGACATCGGCCTTCCCATGATTTACGACCCCTCCAAGGTCGAGCGCGACGACCCCTTTATAGACAAGGATCACAACCTGTGCGTCCTGTGCGGCAGGTGTTTCAGGGTCTGCGAGAAAATCCACTCCAAGCCCGCCATAAGCATCGCAAACCGCGGCAAAAAGGCGCGCATTTCGTCGGCTTTCGGGAGGTCGTGGAGCTCCGAGGAGTGCCTCTTCTGCGGGGCGTGCATAGACGCCTGCCCGACCGGCTGCCTCACCGACAGATGGGGGAAATGGTTCGGAGAGCCCGACAAGACCGTGGAGTCGCGCTGCGCGATGTGCCCGAAGCACTGCAAGATACTTCTGCGCATAAAGGACGGGAAAGTCGTCTCCGCGGGAATGACGGCCCTTGACAGGGAGAGCGCGATTTGCCCGATAGGCCGGTTCGCGCTCCCGCAGATGATAAACTCCCCGAAGAGGCTGCGCAAAATAGCCGTCAGGCGCGGCGGGGAACAGGTTCCGGTCCGGCCGGAAGAGGCGGTAGAAAGGCTTCTTGAAATCCTCTCCCAAAGCGCCGGAAATGTGCTCGTCATATCGAACGCGGGCGCGACCTACGAGAGCCGCAAGGCCATGCGCGCCATAGCCGGCGCGTTCGGCGGAAAGCTTGTGGAAATGCCGCTCGATTCCGACGCGTCCGGCCTGCCCGCGGAAGTCGCCGCGGACTTGGAGGCCGGAAAGTATTCGGCGGTTCTGTCCTACGGCGACTACGTCTCCGAAACGGCCGCGCGGAAAATAGGGCGCCTGGCCATATTCGACGTTATGAAGACGCCCGCGCAGAAGTTTGCGGAAGTCGTCCTGCCGATAAGCGCGTTCGCCGAAACTTCCGGCACGCTGGCCGCCCCCGACGGCTCCAAGATAGCCGTGGCGGCGGCGGTGGCCTCCGCGGGCGACCAGCGCCCGCTCAACGGCTACCTCTGCGACCTCTGCAAAAAGCTCGACGAGGACGTCAAAAAGTACGACTTCGACCTCGAGCCGCTTCCCGAGGGCTTCAAGTCGCCGACGGAGGACAAAAAGGCCCTTCCCCGCAGGATTCTCGGGCACTTCCTCGCCGACTACGTCCCGGATCTCGGGCTGCTCGGCCTGCCCCATTCGCCCCGGTGGCATGAAAGGGCGGCGGCGAAAAATTCCGATGGCTTTGAAATCCTCGAAAACAGGACGCTCGCGCCCAACTTCCACGAGCTGACCGTCAGGGCGCCCGAAGCCGCAAAATTCGCGCGCCCGGGCCAGTTCGCCATACTCATGGCCGATTCCGGCAGCGAGCGTTCCCCGTTTACGCTTATAGACTGGAACGCCGAAGAGGGCTGGGTGAAGTTTATAATAGAGGAGGTTGGAAGGTCTTCCGCGGAGATCGGCGCGCTCCAAAAGGGCGACAGGCTCGCGGTTCTGAGCGGCCCGCTCGGCACTCCCCTCGACCTCGGGCGCTTCAAAAAGGGCTCGAAGGCCCTTCTTCTCGGCGGGTGCTACGGCATAGCCGCCATATATCCGATCGCCCGCGAGCTGGGGAAAATGGGCGTCAAAACGGTCTGCGCGATAGAGGCGTCGTCGTCCTACATGCTATATTACAGGGAAAAGCTCGCCTCCGTCTGCGACGAGCTCATAGTCTCGACCCGCGACGGCAGCGAGGGCCGCAGGGGAGGGTGCGCGGACGTCATGCGGGAGCGCGGCGCGGAGTTCGACGAAATCGTCGCAATAGGCTGCGTGTTCATGATGAGGCAGTGCGCCTCCAAAGCCCCTGCGGACGGGCGCGACATGTTCTGCTCGCTCAACCCGATAATGGTGGACGGAACCGGCATGTGCGGCGCGTGCCGCGTGACGGTGGGCGGAGAGACGAAATTCGCGTGCGTCGACGGCCCGTTCTTCCGCCTCGACAAGGTCGATTTCGGCGAGCTCGGCAAGCGGCGCTCGGCGTACAGGCTTATCGAAATCGAGGCCATGCCCCGACACCTGAACGGCAAGTGCCACCGCGGTTAAAGGAAAGAATTTTCGGAGATATTTGAAATGTCAGAAGAAAAGGTAAGGAAAATCAAGGCGTCGGGGCTCCCCCGCATGAAGATGCCCGAACAGGATCCCGTGCGCAGGGCTTCCAATTTTGAGGAGGTTCCATACGGCATTTCCCTCGAGATGGCGATGGACGAGGCCAGCCGCTGCCTGCAATGCCCCAAGCCGCGCTGCAAAGCAGCCTGCCCCGTCAACATAAACATACCGCAGTTTGTCGCGGAAATTTCAAAGGGCGACCCGAAGGCCGCGGCGGAAAAGCTCAAAACGCAGACAGCCCTGCCCGCGGTGTGCGGCCGCGTCTGCCCGCAGGAGAGCCAGTGCGAGGGCAGCTGCGTGCTGGGCATTCGCGGCGAGCCCGTGGCGATCGGCGCCCTCGAGAGGTTCGCCGCCGACTACGTGCGCCTCAACAACCTTGAAAAGGCCCCCGAAAAGGCCGCCCCAACGGGCAAGAAGGTGGCGATAATCGGCTGCGGCCCCGCCGGAATCACAGCTGCGGCCGACTTGGCCATGGCCGGCCACGAAGTCGAAATTTTCGAGGCCCTCCACCTTCCCGGGGGCGTGCTGATGTACGGCATACCGCAGTTCCGCCTTCCGAAGGAAATCGTCGCCCACGAAGTGGAGTCGCTCAAAAAGCTCGGCGTGAAAATCCACCTCAACTACATAGTGGGCAAGCTCAGGACCCTCGAGAGCCTGCTGGAAGGCGGGTTCGACGCGGTGTTCCTCGGCTCCGGCGCGGGGCTGCCGATGTTCCTCGGGATCCCCGGCGAAAACAGCGTGGGCGTGTTCTCGGCAAACGAATTTCTCACGCGCTTCAACCTCATGAAGGCCTACGACTTCCCGGAGCACGGCACGACCCCCATTCGCGCCGGACACATCGTCACCGTCGGCGGCGGCAACGTTGCGATGGACTCCTCGAGAACCGCCCTGCGCGTGGGCGCAAAATCCACAATCGTCTACCGCCGCGCGCTTGAGCAGATGCCCGCGCGCAAGGAGGAAATACACCACGCGCAGCAGGAGGGCGTCGAATTTCAGATGCTCACCAACCCCAAGCGAGTAGTCGCCGACGAAGACGGAAAGGTGGTGGCGCTCGAATGCGTCAAGATGGAGCTCGGAGAGCCCGACGCCTCCGGCCGCCGCTCGCCGGTCGAGATAAAGGGCAGCGAATTCCGGATTCCGTGCGACGTAGTGGTGGTCGCCATCGGCAACCGCCCGAACCCGCTCATTCCCATGACGAGCCCGAATCTCAAGACGACGAAGAAGGGCACGATAGAGTGCGACCCCGAAACTTTGCAGACCTCCATACCGCAGGTGTTCGCCGGCGGCGACGTCGTCAGCGGCGCGGCAACGGTGATCAGCGCAATGGGGCAGGCGAAAATCGCCGCGCGCAGCATCAACAGGTTCCTGCGCGGCGAGCCGCTCAAAGATGCGCCTTCTGCTGTCTAACGACGACGGGGCGGATTCCCCGTTTTTGCCGGTGTTCGCCGCGGCCCTCGCCCGGGTCGCGGACGTTGAAATAGTCGTCCCCGCGCGGGAGCAGAGCTGGACGGGGCGCGCGTATACCCGCCGCGCCGCGGTCGCGGCGGGGGAGGCGGAAGCGGGGGGCTTCAAGTGCCGCACTGTGGCCGGCACGCCGTCGGACTGCGTTAACATAGCCCTCTCCCACCTGCTTGCCGAGCCGCCCGACGCCGTCGTTTCGGGCCTCAACATAGGCCAGAATGTCGCGCTTCCCCTGCTTTGGAGCAGCGGCACTTTCGCCGCGGCGGCGGAGGCCGCCGGCTGGGGGATTCCCGCCTTCGCGTGCTCGATGCGGCTTTTGAAAGAGTTTTACGAAATCTGCCGTCTGCGCCACGAGCCCCCGCCCGACGCGCTGCGCGCGCATTTGGAGGCCGCCTCAAACCACGCGGCGCAATACATAGCCGAGAGCGTTTCGCGCGGCGGCTTCGCCCCCGGCGAAGTGCGCAACATAAACTATCCCGCGGGCTTTTCGGAGGGCGTGAAATTCTCGGAATGCGTTCCGGCGCGCGCGAAACTGGCGCCGCTTTACGTCAAAAACCCGGACGGGACATACGGCTTTTCCTACGCTATGGGCGAGACCGCCCCGTCGCCCGACGGCAGGCCGACCGACGTGGAGTGCCTGAATGCGGGAGCCGCCTGCGTTTCAAGAATTTTTATAAACGCTGGATAGCCGCCCGCAGTCGCGCGCGGTAAATAGCGCGGGGCCGGTTTGGAATGCTCCCCGAAAACAAATGGCGCGCGGGGATTCGAGCCTATGCTTTTATCTAATAAGGCTTGACGGTGTTATATGTGTTTTGGCTGCATTTTGGCGGCAAGGTTTCAAAAAAACGCATTTCCCGCGCACTCTTTGCGCATGCGGCGCGCCCGAAGAAATTGGCGCAAGCGCCTGTTTAGCGTTGCAAAAAAGCCGCAACCCCTTGCGGAAAGCGGCTTTCAAATGGTCGAAGAGGATTCCGCCACTCTCCCCGTCAGCCGGAAATCGCGCGCGGGCGCCTCATTCCCGCTCGACGCGCATCGCAGGGCTTGGGGGAAAAATCGAACGTTTAGCGGAACGCCCCATTTTTGGAGGCTCTCGGAAAGGGTGTTGCAACGGGATTTTGCGGAGGTTGTAAGGGGGACGCAACTATTGTTAGATCGGGCGCGGCAGTGTGCGTTATTTGCAGGGGGGGCTTGACGCGCAGCCCGCAGGCGCCGTTTCCGCCGCCGTGGGGGACTTTCGGAGAGACGTAGATGAACCATTCGCCCGCCGCCACTTTGGCTTTCCATTGCGCGGGCGCGGCTGGCGCATCGCGCGAGATGTTGCCATACTCCGCGTCCGTCTGCCGTTGCGGCGCAAATATTTTGCAGTCCGTCAGGTCTGGAAAAGACATATAAGACATATGAGGCGTCGCCCGCGCGCGGCCCCGCGTTTTTTCATGGCGCGCGTCGAATACGCGCGCGGCATGCAACTTCGGTTTCAGCGTCAGTCCGCAGTCTGGGCGCAATGCATCGCCGCCGTGGACTTCAAGAAACCGGGCGGCGGCGCAAATATATCCCGCATTCCGTTGCCCGCTAAGGGCTGTTTTCCTTCAAACATTCTTTAGGGTCTGGACTGGACAAGAGGGTTAAAAAGGCGAAAGCCTAAGTTGTATAAACTATATGATATATACTAAATGGCCGGCCCTTTTTTAAAAAAGCAAAAAACGGCCCGTCCGGCCCTTTCCCCCTCAAAATAATACAGAATCCCAACCGTCCGCAAGTTCCCTGTTTTTGGCAACTTTCGGCGATTCCTCAAACCTTTTGCGCAAAATTGGCAGGAAGAGGCGGTTTTCATTGCGCCCCCCCCCGCCAAACCGGAAATCGGGCGTTGGCGCCGCATTTCCGCTCAACGGAGATGGCCGCCCTTGATCAACGGAAAACTAAGTTCATCTGCGTCGGGCAGAAATTTCCCGGAATTCCGGCGGCGGCGTCTGGGGCGCGGCCCAAAACCCGTGCGGCCCGTCCGCGCCCCCGCAAGCGCGAGGGCATTTGCCGCGCCCGAGGCGATTTGGCGAAGTTGCGGAAAAATTGCAATTTACCGGACTTTCCCTGCAAAGTTCCGCTGAAAATCGAAAAACGAAGGCGGTTTTCCCAGGCGGTCGATTTTTCCCAAAAATCTTGCGGCGCGGCTTTGCGCATGCCTTTTTTTCCGCCAGCGCGTTCATTCCGGCAAGCTTGTCCGGCTGGGGATTTTGCGGCCGCGGCGGATTTCAGTAGCGTTCGTTTTTTTGTTTGACGTTGGATTTCTTGGATTTTAGTCTGTTTTTATTCCAAACGAATTCGATTTATGAAAATACGCATATCCTGCCTTTTTTGCGCCGTCGTTTCAATTATATGCGCCGCATGCGCGTCTTCGCCGGAGGCCGCCCGCGTCCCGGACGGAGTTTCGCCCCGCGCCGCGGACGCCGCCGCCGGCAAGATGGAACAGCCGGCGCTCGCCGACGTAAAGCTAAAGGGGTACGCCGGCGAAAAAATGGATTTGTTTTTTAAAAACCGGGTGTTTTCCGATTTTGCGAAGGAGGAGGTTTTCGGCGAGGCGGAAGAGGCTTTCCGCGCGCAGGCGGACGACAGGCTCGGCTGCGTCGGCTATTGGCAGGGAGAGTTTTGGGGGAAGCTCGCCATATCGGCGGCGGGGGTCTGCGAGTACGCGCAGGACGGGGCCTTGAAGGATTTTATCTCGCAGAAGGCGGCGACCCTCGTTTCCATGCAGGAGCCCGACGGCTATCTGGGGACGTACAAAAACAGGGCCTTTCTGCGCGTGAACGACCTCGCCGCCGCAAAGAAGGCTGTCGGGTACGAGTGCAACTGGTGCTGGAACCTCTGGTGCAGAAAATACACCCTGTGGGGCCTTCTCGAAGCCTGCAAAATCGACAAAAATCCGCAGACCCTCGCCGCCGCCGCGCGCTTCATGAACCAGTATATCGACATGCTGCGCGCGGAAAACGTCAAAATATGCGACACGGGCACTTTCGTGGGAATGCCGAGCATGTCGATTTTAAAGCCCCTGCTGATTCTCTACCGCCAGACCTCCGACGCGAAGTTCCTGGACTTTGCGAAGGAAATCGTTTCGTACTGGGACAGGGACGGCAATCCGCCGCCCAACTTTCTGCGCAACGCCTTTTCGGGCGAGCCCGTGCGCCTGTGGTATCCGCACGTGAAGAAATGGGAAAAGGCCTACGAAATGATGTCGTGCCTCGAGGGCCTCGTGGACTACTGGCGCGTGACGGGCGACGAAAAAGCGCTGAAAGCCGCCTCCAACATACGCGACCAAATCCTGCGCGACGAAAAGAACATACTCTCGAGCGTCGGCTACAACGACATGTTCGTCGGCGGCGCCGGCCAGATAAACGCGATCACCGAGCCCTGCGACGCCATACACTGGATGCGCCTGAACAAGGAGCTGTTCCTCGCCTCGGGCGACCCGAAATACCTCGACGAAATGGAGGATACTTTCTACAACGCCTTTCTGGCCGGCGTCTCCCGCGACGGCAAATGGGGGTCGAGGGGGGTGCGCAGCCACGGCTACCACTTCGTTGCCAAGCCGCAGGTCGGCATGAAGTACAACCACTGCTGCGTCGACAATATGCCGCGCGGATTCCTCGATTTCGCGCAGACTGCGGTTTCGCGCTCCGGGGACGAGATTTTCGTCAATTTCTATTCGCCGTTCAAGGGCAGGATAGGCGGCGCGGAGGTGGAGATCTCGGGCGGCTTCCCGATATCCGACTTTGCCGAAGTGAAAATCCGCGCGGAAAAGCCGGCGAAAGTTTCCTTCCGCATTCCGTCGTGGAGCGCCCGGACGCTCGTGGACGGCAGGCCCGCGAAGGGGCCGTGGCACACCGTGGAAATCGACGGCGGGCGGACGGTAAAAATCGATTTCGACATGTCGCCGCGCGTCGTGGATTCGCCCCTTTCCGACTCCTATATTCAATGGGGCGATTTGCGCGCGAGCCGCTGGACTGGCTACGGGTCTGATCCCGACCTGCTGCCGCTCATGCGCCGCAGCGCGGGGGCGACGATAAGGCGCGGGCCGCTGCTTCTGGCGCGCAGCAAATACATAGGCAGTTCGGACGCGGAGATGTTCGGGTCGGCGACGGTGAACAACAGCGGCGCGAAATGCGCCCTCGCGCCCGCCAAAGCCGGCAAAACCTGGGGCCTTTGGGACGCGGAAATAAAAACCGCCGACGGAAGGACGATAAAAACCAAAGTCTGCGATTTCGCCTCCGCCGGCGACGATTTCCGCCGCGGCGAGCCCGTCGACCGGACCCCGACGTTCTCGGTTTTCTTCTGAGGCGCAACGCCCGCTTCGGCGCCTCCGCCCGCATTTTCCCGGGGGAATCGGGCCGCCTGCGAAAGCCGGGTTTGGCCGGCCGCCGAATCCGCGCCCGCCAAAATCGGGCTTTCCCAAGCGCCGGACATGCCTCCGGCCCCGTATGGGCGGCATCTGCGCGGCCCGCGTGAAAGCCGCCGCGGCGATTGCCTAAAAAGGAAAGGCGTCTGCCCGGCGGCCCTCTTGCCCGATTCGCCCGCCCCGTCAAATAAACGCCGCAATAAGGCGAACCCGGGGTTCGTCCGCCATCTGATTGATGGGTTTGAATAGCGGAGGATTTGAGTAAATTGCGGACGCGGAGCGGACTTGCAGCTGCCTGTTCCGTATTTTCAGGTTTGACGGATTTTCCCCCCAAAAAAACCATATGTCACTCCCGCTGCGTAAGACGGGCGACTGCGTGATTTTACGCTTAGCCTCGCCTATAACAGCGCGCTATCCAACGCTTGCACGGCGCATGGGCGGAAAGTGCGCCGCCGCGCATTGTCAGAATCGGCGGAAACTGCGTTGGGCTTCAAAACAACTCGGCATTTGCTGCGTTCGACGACAAGCATACCGCAATCGGGAGCCATTATATCCACGGCGTCGCCCGTTTTTTTTGAAGTTCTCAACGGGGGCGCATTGCACCCGGACTATAACCTTATACTAAAAGCGGCATCGTTACATGCCGCGCGCGCGCTCGACGCGCACAATGAAGAAGCGCGAGAGCATGACGCGCGGGGAGGCGACGTTTCACGCCTCCTTTCCCAATCTTGCGAACTGCGTTCGTTGTGCAACGGCAGAACGGAGCATAACGACATTTCGCGCGATACGGCGATTAAGCCCGAGCAATGGAAGGCCGACGTTGCGGCGGGCGAATGGTTCGTTTGCGCCGAGCCGAAAGCCTCCTGCGGCGCCGGCAACGGCGCCTGCGGGCTGCGCCCTGCAAATAGCCCGGCCGCGGCGTAAACAGCAAAGGCCCTGCAAACGCATTGCAGAGCCTTTTTTTATCCCATTGCGGGAAAGATGTCGAACAATGGCCGGTAAAAAATGGCCAAACGTTTGGCGCGCCATATCAAAGGCGCGACGCATCTCTTTCCCGGATTCGGCGCGCCGCCCGGCCTATATTTCCACGTCTTTTGAGTAGTCCACGTTCGGGAGGCCGAAGCCGAAGAGTTTCAGAAACTCTTTCTTGTAGCCCTCAAAGTCGGTGAGCTCGCAGAGGTTTTCGGTGGCGACTTTGGGCCAGAGGTCGAACACGGCCTTTTGGACGTCGTCGCGCAGTTCGAGATTGTCGATCCTAACGCGCCCGCCGTCGTCGAAGTCGAGGCAGTTGCCGTTGTAGAGCTGGGTGGCGAAGAGGCGCCGGATCTGCTCTATGCAGCCCTCGTGGATTCCCTTTTCCTTCATCACCTTGTAAAGTATGGAGACGTAGAGGGGCACTACGGGTATCGCGCTGCTCGCCTGCGTGACGAGCGCCTTGTTGACCGATATGAACGCCTTGCCGCGCCGGAGCTTCAGGAGGGCGTCTATCCTGTCGGCGGCGGCCTCGAGGTCTTTTTTTGCCAGCCCTATGGTGCCGCTGCGGTAGATCGGATAGGTGAGTTCGGGGCCGATGTAGGAGTACGCGACGCTCGCGCAGCCTTCGGCTATGGCGTCCGCTTCGTCGAGGGTCTTTATCCATCGCTCCCAGTCGTCGCCGCCCATGGTCTTTACGGTCTCGAAAATTTCGCGCTCGGTCGCGGCGGGAACAGTCACCTCCACCACCTGTCCCCTGTCGGTGTCGAGCGACTTGTCCCTGCGCTCTTCCCCCACGGTTTTGAGGACGCTCTTGTAGACCTCGCCCGTGTCGGGGTCGGTGCGGCGGGGGGAGGCGAGCGAGTACACTATCAGGTCGACTTTCCCGAGGGGGCTCTTTTTTACGGCCTCGATCGCCTGTTTTTTTACTTCGTCGCCGAATGCGTCGCCGTTGATGTTGGCGCAGTAGAGGCCGGCGGCTTCGGCCTGCCTGGTGAATTCTGCGGTGTTGTACCAGCCCGCGCTCGCGGGGCGCGACCTCGCCGCGTCGCCGGGGCGCTCAAAGAAGGCCCCCACCGTGGCCGCCCCGCAGCCGAATGCGGCGGTTATGCGGCTCGCTAACCCGTAGCCCGTGGACGAGCCGATTATCAGGGCGGATTTGCACCCCCCCCTTATTTCGCCCTTGCCTTTGACGTAGGCGATTTGTTCGCGCACGTTTTCGGCGCAGCCCTCGGGGTGGGCGGTGACGCAAAGAAATCCTTTTACTTTGGGTTCTACTATCATTCGGTGTCCTTTCCCAAAAATTTTTCGCCTTCGGGGGAATTCAGTTTATGCGGTTTTGCATGTACCGGATAAGGGCTTTGAGGAAGCCGCAGTCGGGGCTGAGCTTCTCGCAGTCGGCTATCGCCCTGTCCGTGAGGGAGGCTGCGATTTCGCGCGACTTCTCCACGCCGTAGAGCGAGACGTACGTCATCTTCTCGTTGGCGGCGTCGAGCCCCGTGGTCTTGCCCATTGTGGCGTCGTCGCTCGTCACGTCGAGAATGTCGTCGATAACCTGGAAGGCGAGCCCGATGTTCTTTCCGATTTCGCGCGCGGCGGAAAGCTTTTCCCCGTCGTAGGAGTCCGCCAGCCTGATTCCCATCGTGACGGCGGCGGTTATGAGGGCGGCCGTCTTGTTGTGGTGGATAAAGTCGAGCTTTTCGGGCGTCATTTTGCCGTCGCGCTCGCCGAGCACGTCCTCGACCTGCCCGCCTATCATCTTTCGGCTGCCGCCCGCGTCGGCGAGGTCGAGAACCAGCCCCGCTGCGATTTCCGGACGGCTCTTGTAGGCGTCGGCCAGCAGCCAGAACGAGTACGTGAGGAGCGCGTCGCCCGCCAGCAGCGCCATTGTCTCGTCGAATTTCTTGTGGCAGGTGGGCTTGCCCCTGCGCAGGTCGGAATTGTCCATGCAGGGCAGGTCGTCGTGGATTAGCGAATACGTGTGCAGGCACTCTATCGCCACGCAAGCGGGCAGCGGGTCTGCGGCCGACGGGAACATGTCGTGGGCGGCCAGCAGGAGCATCGGGCGGATTCTTTTGCCGCCGGCCTCCATCGAGTAGCGCATGGCCTCGTGTACTATATGGGGACGCGCGTCCGCCGGAGGGAGGTATTTGAGAATTGCGGCTTCCACGGCGCCCCGCTTTTCCTCAAAGCGCCTTTTAAATTCTTCGGTAGTCATGGCGGAATTTTCCCACAAAGCCCGCCGTTGTAAACCATTATTTTCGGGGCGCGCGGTTTTTTGAACAAACGCCCGCCGGCCGCTGTCGACAATATGGCGCCGCCTGAAAAAGTCCGCTTGCGCGGACGGCGGCCGAAAGGAATAATATGAAATACATCAAGGCAAAAATTGCCGCGGCCGCGATTGCGTGCGCCGCGGCCTCCGGATACGCCCAGGGCGGGTCGGGGGCTTCGTGTCCGGCGGCCGGCGCCCCTCAGTATCCCGCGGCCTCGTCCCAATGTCCGGCGGCTTCCGCAGGGTGCCCCGCCCAGGCGGCGGCCCCGGACGGCAAGTCCGCCCAAAAGCCCCGCAAGGCCAAAAAGGCCAAGGGCTACGGCAACAGGCGCACGGACAGATAGGGGATTTCTTCTCCGCCTGCGGCCGAATCCGCGGAACGCTTCCGCGGATTTTTTTTGCGCGCGCTCCGGCCCGGTTTCCGGGGCGTTTGCGCAAAGGTTTATGGTTGACGTTTTCGGCAATCCATGAAAAAATTCGGGAATATGAAAAGGCGAATTTTTGCGGCCGCGGCCGCGATATTTGCGGCGGGGGCGTTTGTCTCGGCCGGGGAAGGGGAATTCAAACCGCAGAAATTGACCGTCGGGGAGTTTTTTGAAAATCCCGTCGGAATGTCCCTCGAGAATTTGCGGTTTTCATGGCAGATGCCAGGGGGAACGCAGGGTATGAGGCAGACAGCATACCAGCTTGTGGTGGCGCATTCTCCGAAAGGGCTCAACGAGAATCCGCTGTGGGACAGCGGGAAGGTGCTTTCGCCCGATTCCGCGTGGGTGGAGGCCGGCATTCCCGCGCCGCGGTCGCGCGAGAGGCTTTACTGGAAAGTCCGAGTGTGGGACGAGGCCGGAAGGGCCTCCGAGTGGTCGGAGCCCGCGTTTTTTGAAGCCGGGCTGCTCGACAATTCCGACTGGTCGGCGAAATGGGTCTCAAATACGGCCCCGCAGGAGTTCGAGACCGTGAAGCTCCGGGACGGCAGGGACAAGGAAGTCCCCAAGGCGTTTCCGCCCACCTATCTGCGCAGGGAGATAGAGCTCGACGACGACGTGGAAAGCGCGCGCCTTTACGTGGCCGCCCGCGGCATATACCAGTTTTACATAAACGGCAGGAAGGTCGGCGACGATTTCTGGAGCCCCGGCTGGACCGACTACAACAAGCGCATCCAGACGACGGCCTACGACGTCTCGAAGATGCTATATTCCGGCGGGAACGCGCTTGCGGCCGTAGTCGCCGACGGCTGGTACGCCGGCAGCCTCGCGTGGGCCAATAACCGCGCGGTTTACGGCAAAAAGCCGGAGCTTGCGGCGCAGCTTGAGATCGTCTACAAGGACGGGCGGCGCGCGGCCTTTTCGACAGACGGTTCGTGGAAGTGGGCGTTCGGCCCCATAACGTATTCTGACATCTACCACGGCGAAGACTACGACGCGCGCCGCGAGCTCGGCGACTGGGCGGAAGCCGGTTTCGACGATTCCGCCTTCAAGCCCGTCGCCGCCGGGGAAATCGGCAAGTCCCCGCTGCTCGAGCCCCGCCGCAGCCCCGTGATTTCCGCCGCGCAGGAGCTCTCCCCCGTCTCGGTGCGAACCCTCCGCCCCGGGACTTTCGTGTTCGACCTCGGCCAGAATGTGGTCGGCTGGGCCGGGATAAAAATTCCCGCCAACCCCGGCAGAAAGATAACCGTCCGGTTCGCCGAAATGCTCGAAAAGGACGGCTCGCTCTACACGAAAAACTACCGCTCGGCGCGCTCCACCGACACGTACGTTTGCAAAGGCTACGGGGTGGAGGAATGGTCGCCCCTGTTCACCTACCACGGTTTCAGGTACGTGGAGCTCTCGGGGTTTCCGGAGAACGCCAAGCCGTCTCCCGACTGGGTGAAGGGGGTGGTTCTGCACAACGCAATGCCTCAGATCGGGACTTTCGTGTGCTCCGTCCCGAAGGTGAACGCCCTGCAAAGCTGCATACAGTGGGGGCAGCGCGGCAATTTCTTTTCGACGCCCACCGACTGCCCGCAGCGCGACGAGCGCCTCGGCTGGACGGGCGACGCGCAGGTGTTCGTCCCGACCGCGGCGTTCAACATGGACGTGTGCTCGTTCTTCTCAAAGTGGGCGCGCGACGTGCGCGACGCGCAGGTCGCCGAAGGCCCCAAGGCCGGCGCCATAGCCCACGTGGCCCCGGACATACTCGGCAAAGACGCCTCGGGCTGCCCCGCGTGGGGGGCGGCGGCGATCGTCTGCCCGTGGGAAATCTACCTGCAATACGGTGACAAAAAAATTCTCGAGGAAAACTATCCGGCCATGCAGAAGTTCGTGAAATACCTCGAGAACAGGTCGAAAGACTACATCTGCTGGGCGTGGTCGTTCGGCGACTGGCTGTCGCAGGACAGGCTCGACTCCGGCTGGAAGCCGCGCAAAATACAGAAGTCTTCCGACCCGAAGGCCCCGGAAACCTTTCGCCCGTCGGGAGAAGTCGCCGAGCGCAAGTCGGAGCACCCCCTCGGCGGGTTCACCAGAAAGGATCTCGTCTCGACCGCCTATTTTGCGCATAACGCGGAATTGCTCTCCAAGGTCGCCGAAGCCCTCGGGAAGGACGGGGACGCCAAAAAGTACGCCGATCTCGCCGGCAAAGTAAAGAGGGCGTTCGTAAAGAAATTCGTCTACGAAGACGGCACGGTTGACAACGAGACCCAGACGGCGTACCTGCTCGCGCTCGGGTTCGACCTGCTGCCGGAGGGTATCCGCCAAAAGTCTTTCGGCAAATTCGTGGAGGTTCTCGAGAATTCGGGCGTCTACCTGCGGACGGGATTTTTGGGCACGCCGCTTCTGACGGAGGTTTTGACGCGCTACGGAAGGCCGGACTTGGCGTACCGCCTGCTGCTCAACGAAGACTTCCCGTCGTGGCTCTATCCGATTGCGCAGGGGGCGACGACCATGTGGGAACGGTGGAACAGCTATTCGCACAAGGCCGGATTCGGCGACGCGGGCATGAACTCCTTCAACCATTACGCGTACGGGGCGATAGGCCAATGGCTGTACAAGAGCGTCGCGGGGATATGGCGCGACGAATCCGCGCCGGGCTACAAGAACATAATCTTCAACCCGAAACCCGGCGGGGGCTTCACTTTTGCGAGCGCGACGCACGAGACGCCCTACGGTTTTGCGGCGTCCTCATGGAAGCTTTCCGACGGCGTTATGGAGTGGCAGATAACCATTCCCCCGAATTCGACGGGCACGGTGGTCTTCCCGACGACAAGGGCGGAGTCTATCCGCGTGAACGGCTACAAAGTCCCCGAAAAGGACTTTGTCCGCAACGCCGACGGGACGCTAACCATAAACAAGATGCCCTCGGGCGTCTACCAAATCCTCCTCCGCCCGTAATAACCCAACGCGGCCGGAAAGCGCCCGGCCGCGTTGGGCGGTTTCCGGCGGTGCGGGGTCGAGAAATTGGCGCGCGCCCCGCCCGGCGGCAAGTTTCGACGGGATTCTTTCCCAATGATTTTTAGCGAAAATCTGAAATCCTTGCAAACGGCCCGCACTGACGATGAATTTGACCGCGAATACAAAAAAGCGTCGAATGTTTCCCGAAAGATCGAAGCCATAAGGCTGATCTGGGGGAGGGCAGTTTCCCTCAATTTGTTTGGGTAGAGATAATGTCAATCTTTTTATATGAAGATCAGTTTGTAATTATATGCAGTCGGATTGGGAAAAATGTGAAATTATATTAGTTGTTTTTTGGCGATAACGGGCATTATTGAGGTAATTTATTTATTTAATGTTAATCAATGCATAGAAGCATACAAATTAGATTTTCGCATATCCGTTTCTTATCCGGGTAACTCGCAAAATATAAAATACGATAAAAATAAAAACTTACCCGCGCCCCCACGAGGAATCGAACCTCGATTTGGCGTTTAGGAATAAATAGAATATTGCTAATTGCAAGCAACTTGCGAAAAATTTTCGCAGTGGCAAGTCAATCCCTTACCAAAGCGCAATTTTGACAGGAAAGGATTTTGTATGAAGAACAGATCTCCTTCCTTTCCAAAAAAAGTTGCCGAGAAAAACCGCGAGCGCTGGGTCGTTTACTATTTCGACACAGACAAGCAAAAACGCTGGGCGCGCAGGTTTTCCACCGAAGCCGAAGCGCTCGAATTTTTCCGCGAAAAAAATGTTTACGATGAGAAATTGGGCGTTGAGGCAAACCGAATTTCGCCGACAGACAGGCGCGAGCTTGTCGAGGCTAAAATGCTTTTAGCTCCCCTTCGCACAAGTTTGACAAACGCGGTATTAACCTACGTTAAACTCACCAAAGACTTGGAGCCGCACGGCATAAGTTTGAGTAGGGCAATAGAAGAATACAAGGCGCTTTCCAAGCTGAAAGAACGCTCCGTAAGGCTCGATTTTGCAATAGACAGATATTGCCTATCCCTGCAAAAGAAAGAACTTTCCGGAGAGTATTTAACGGGCGTCGAAAGAATTTTATTTAGGTTTATGGAGAGCTTTGAGCGCGACAGGATTGTCTCGCTAATTGGCGGCAAAGAAATTTTCCACTGGCTTATAAATCTCAAGAAGCGCGAATATGCCGATAGCGACAAGCTTCATGTGGACGGCCGCCCGATGAGGGTTTTTAAGGAAACAAGCCAAGACTTGGGCGCCTATTCAAGAAACGAGTATCGCCGAACGCTCTACTCATTTTTTAAGTTTTGCAAAATGCAGGACTGGCTCGACAACAATCCCGTGGAGAAAGTCGAGGCTTGGAGAATCAGGGGCAAGACGCCAAAAATCTTTACGTCCGAAGAAGTGCGCAAAATTTTAGATCCCACCCCGCCTAAGAGCGAGATTCGCGCATACGTTGCAATTTCCGCCTTCACCGGTATAAGAAACGCCGAAATGCAAAGGCTTACTTGGAATAAAATCAAGCTCGAGGACAGGGAAATTATAGTCGATAGCAAAATCACAAAGACCGCTTCCCGACGAATTGTAAAAATTCCTGAAAATCTCGCCAAGTGGCTTGAACCGTACGTATGGGAACTCGGGACTAAAAAGAAGATTCTAAACAAGGGCAAGACCACCCATATAAATAAGCTTCACGAGAGCCTCGGCAAAGGCAACTGGATAAAAAACGGCCTGCGCCATTCAGCCGCGACCTACTACCTCGCGCTGACAAAGAACGCATATCTTACAGCCGAGCAAATGGGGCACGCAGTTGACGTTCTCAAACAGAACTATAACGGCCTTGCCCGCGAACGCGACGCCATAAAATACTTCGAGATTCTTCCTGAAGAATAATGACGGGCATTTCAAAATCCGCACGCTTTTAATCTATGCGTAAATTGAAATATGTCGATTTTTGCGCAAATAATCGACATAAATACTCTCAAAAATAGCATTTTTCTAAGTTTAAGGCGCGTTCTTAGACAAACCTTCCTTCTCGAAATATGTCGATTTTTCTTGAAAAATAAACATGTTAAGTTTACATGTTTATCTGATAAACATAAAAATGGAACTATTTAATAAAGATAAGCCCTATAACTCGTTACCCCCCTTACCACCTTCTTTTGATGTCGAAACAAAAGATGTTTTAAAGGCATGTTTAGAAGCAACCAGATCATTAGCCGAACTTAAAGGGATTGGAAGCATTCTTCCTGATCAGTCTATATTGATAAATTCAATACCATTACAAGAAGCAAAATTAAGCTCAGAAATTGAAAATATAGTCACAACTCAAGACAAACTATTCCACGCCAATTTGATAAATGAGAGTAATATTATAAAAGAATCTTCTTATAGTGAAGATAAAATAGACCCTGCAACAAAGGAGGTCATAAAATACAGAACTGCATTAAAATACGGTTACGATGAAATAAGGCTACGTAAAAGACCGTTTGATTTAAGATTGATTAGGGACATTTGTTCTATCTTAAGAAGGAAAAGTGTAGATTTTAGGGATTATGGAGTAAATGTTGCTCTTGCAAATCCTTATACGCAGGAACGAAGATATACTCCGCCAGAAGGCGGAGTCGTTCTAAAGAATAAACTTGATGACTTAGAAAAATATATATTCGAATATAAAGAACATGATCCGTTAATAAAAATGGCGTTAATACATTACCAATTTGAAAGTATTCACCCTTTTGATGACGGCAATGGAAGAACGGGTAGGATTATGAATATTCTATACCTTGTACACTCAGGATTGTTAGATATTCCAGTTTTATATCTAAGTAAATATTTGATAGAAAACAAAAACGAATATTATAAGAAGCTGCGCTTAGTTACTGAAAATTCAGAATGGGAATCATGGGTTCTGTATATGTTAAAAGGCGTCACCGAAACAGCCCAGATAACAACGAACCGTATAAAACAAATATCTACACTTTTTTCAGAAATAAGCGATGAAGTTAAACAAAAAGCTCCCAAAATATATTCTAAGGATCTAATAGAGTCTATATTTAAACAAGCATATACAAAAGTTTCTTTTCTTGTTCACGACAATATTGCAAAAAGGCAAACTGCGTCTATATATCTTCAAGGGCTTTCCGCTTTAGGAATATTGGAAGAAATAAAGATAGGCAGAGAAAAAGTATATATAAATTCAAGACTTGTAGATTTGTTAAGGTGACTCATGTCGATTTTTTTAAAAAAATCGACATGAATTGCAGATATGTTGATTCAATAAACATATTGAAAAACTTTACTTTGATTCTTTTTGAACATAACAGACTTATCTATTCACCAGACGGTATTTTCTATGGGGCAAGTGCATAATCCATTTGTTTTTAATCCATTACCATTTGATAATAGCTTGTTTGCAAATTCTTTTTAGCTGTTTTTTAATAAGATAAATAAGGGATCTAAAAACGGCACATGCGGCAAATTTTGCGGAAAATAGAACTTTATATCTTGGAATTTCACTTGTATCACAAGTGATACATTTCCTCCTTTTTTAAGCATTTTTGCCAAATATTTTGCGCAGTATAATCCAAAAGCTACATACTTTTATTTTTGTGTCGTTTTTCCGCCTTCTTGGGAAACCAGCTCCCCAACTATTTTTTCCCTTCCAATCCGATTTTTACGCAATCTTACAGCATTTTACATTTTGAGAAATTTGACACGGGGGCATTTTGCGTATGGGAAAAAGAAAATACGCAAATACGCAAACATTAACGCAGCCTGACGCAAGCGACAGGCTTTTAACCCGCGCAGAGGTAGCTGAGTATCTCAATATTGGCACAACCTTTATCGAACAGCTCCGCAGACAGGGCAAACTCCCGAGCTACCGTCTTTCAGGCAAGTGCATTCGCTACAAGAAAAGCGATTGCGACGTCCTGCTCGACCACTGCTTTGTCGTCCGCCCCACAAAAAGCGCAAAGAAAGGAGAATTCTAATGAAAATTCGCACTTTAAGTCAAATTTTAGCAGAGGGAAGTGAGTCGATGTTCGATTTCGACGATGTGATAATCGAAAAGAATTTTCTAACTAAAGGCAAAACTTGGGTAATTTCTGGCGCAAGCGGAATCGGCAAAAGCGTTCTTGCCATGCAGCTTGCACTTGGACTTGCTTTGGGCGAAAAAACACTGGAGCTTGATGTTTTTAAGCCTGCCAAGACTCTTTTGCTGCACAATGAAAATCCGATTCTTGACGAACGCGATTATTTTCGCGGGATAGTCTCACAGTTTGCGTTCGATAAAAAGCCGAACTTTAGTGGGCTAAATGAGAACCTGCGCTTCGTCTGCAAAACAGGTTGCTACTATTCGGTGGATGAATTCATATCGAAACTCGACGCCGCTTTAAGCGCGGGCAAATACGATGTGGCAATTGTGGATTCCCTGTCGTCGTTTGTCCATTGCCGTTTTCCCGACCATGGGGCAGTCGCGGATCTCTTTTGCAAAACCAATGAGCTAAAATCGAAACATAACTTCGCAATGGTTTTGATCCACCATTTCGATAAGTCGATGTTTTGGACCAAAAGGCTTCACCCCGCAAAATGGTGCATGGGCGGAAAGGCAATCGGGATATATGCAAATATCATGTCCGCGGTTTTGGGAACGAAGAAAGAATCCGTTTTTGCATTTAGCCACTGCAAGCCATTTACAAACTCTGAAATTTCGCAGACGCATATTGCGCATTGCAAAAGCGGCAACATAGCTTGGGAGGAAGTAGAAAATGTTTAGAAAACCCGACCGCAATTTTTTGCAACCATGGAAACGTTGTCGGAGGCCTACAGAGAGTTTTACGAAAGCGAATGTCCCATAGACGCCTTCCCGAAAGTTATACGCGACGTGGTAAGACCTATTCTGCCGCAAGAAATTTGCCAATGGAGCTGTTTTGCTTTTGCGCCTGCGGAATTTTAAGCGGCGCAATGGGCAGAGTATTCAAGGCAAGAAACGCCGTAAGCGGCGGATATACGCAAAATGCAAATATCTTTGTCTTAGGCGTCGGCGAAAGCTCCACCGGCAAAAGCGCGAGCATTCGAGCTCTTTTTTCGAACTTGGAAAGGCGAGTTCTGGGAGAAATATCCGAATGCCAAAGGGAGCTTGCCAAGTTCAAAAAACAAAAACTAAACGCATACAAGACGAGCTTAACGGAGAAGAAAACTTCGATTTTGAAGACGAGATTTCATACTCTCCCAAGCCGCCTAGAAACCCCGATTTTATCGTGAAAAATTCAACGTCGGAAAGTCTGATAAAGGCAATGGAGGCAAGCGGAGGTGAAATATTCTCCGTGTGCGAAGAAGCCAGAGATAGCATCTATATTGTAGCCGGCAACTATCGCAAGCAAGGCGATGACACCGAGACCCTAAACAGCGGCTGGTGCGGCGAACCAATAAAGCACAACCGAATTGTAAACGGGATTTCCAGTGTCCCCAATCCGTGCATTTCACTGCTTTGGATGGTGCAAAACGACATAATAGACAATATCGTTGCAAAGAACAAAGGCAGTTTTATAGGCAGCGGATTTCTTGGAAGATTTCTCTATTGCAGAGGGCTCTCAAGACCATTCCCGCCTCGAAAGAAAATATCCCGCTTGACGAATCCGCAATTTCCAGATGGGAAAATCAGTTTGCCGAAGCCTACCAAATTCGCAAAAGGGGCATGCCGCTTTGGTTCGATACCGACAAAGAAGCCTTTGATTATTTCTGGGAGTTCGACGCCTTTAATACAAAACTTATGAACGGCAAACTGCGCACACAAGCGCCTTTGCTCGGCAAGGCGCGGGAAAACGCAATTAGGCTTGCGATTATTTTCGCGCATGCTGAAGGCTCTCCGCGAATCACAGCTGACATCGCAAAACGCACATGCAGGGTTGTCTCATATTCAATTTGCGTTTCGGTGGTTTTGTTTTCAAGCGGAATGCTTCCTGAAATTGAACACGACAGGGCTAAAATGGACGCCATGATTCGGCAAAACGACGGTTTCTACAAAAAAATCAGCTTCTTTGACCAATATTCAAGTCTGCGTAGCGAGCGCGTGGAGTTTATCGTCCATACGTTCCCATCGCTGTACGAAATTGTGAAAAAAGGCAAAGGGCGATACGTCGTCTTGAAAGATAGAATCTCCGAAGCTAAAAAGGCGCTTGGAATAGAAGTCGATGAGGACGACGATCTGTTTTAGCAAATAGGTAAAATAGGCAAGATATTATGCATCAAGATAAGAGCGCAAATAGACAAATAGATAAAAAAGCCGCAATGAGTGTTAATACTTGAAATATAGTTGACTTTCAAGCAGCCATCTGGTCTTATAACTACTTTATCCCGCCCCTGTAGTTCAACGGATAGAACGAGCGTTTCCTAAACGCCAAATCGAGGTTCGATTCCTCGTGGGGGCGCGGGTAAGTTTTTGTTGAACAATATATTGTCGATATGCCATTTGGTGTCGCGTTCGTCGGTATAAGGACGTAAGTCGTTAATATTTGGCATAAATTAGGCAGAAATCCTTATCAATAGTTTACCATTTTGGCTTTAGGATTTGCGTCCAAATGGAAGATAAAATCCCCATATTGGAAACATCATATCTATTTACCTATTTTACCGGCAGTGGACTTGCAGCCAGAACCTCTGAAGAGAATAAGCAGAGAGAGGAACTTCTTTTAAGCAAGTTCTTGAATCTAATTTTTTAAGAAATCTTTTATCATTGGCGAAAAAACTTTTTTGAATCCTACCAGCTTTGTATAAAACCATTGGAATTCTTCCTCGCGATGAAGAGCGTTATCGGACATAACTTCGTCCATCTCTTTTATGAGTAAAATCCTTGATGCCACCTTTGCGTCAACCCATTTGCACTTTCCAAATTTATCTTCTATTTCATCTTTTTTTGTTTTTAAAAATTCAAATAATTCCTTATTTTGGGGAATATATAAGCCACATGAAATAAAGCCCTTTTGAGTATTTACTTCTGTACTTATATGTGCGATTGAGGTTCCTATTCTAAAAGTATACCAATGTTGCCCCCTCGGTGTCTGACATGATATTGAAGCGTCTTTCTGTTTTAAATAACTCCTAAAATCAGTCCAAAACTGAAACTGACGTTGCTTTGTATCAGTGAGCCCATGTGATCCGCTATCGGCTTTTATCGCCTTTACCCATTCATTGGGCTTTACAATTACCTTAAATTGTGGCGCAGGCAGAGAATCATCTATTTTCAATACTTTTATTTCCAAAAGGAAAAATCCTATACTGTCATCTGTGTGGTCATTTAGCCATTCGATAGCTTTTGCGTGCTCTTCTTTGGCATCGCGGACAATCCATATCGCAAGAGCTGCATCGTGCCCCGCCGCATATGTTATGACTTTTCCAAGATGGTCGTGATTGGTTGGCTCAATTTGATTTTCAATTACGACTTTTCGTTCGGTATTTGATTCTTTTGCCAGAACATCTACGCTATATCGACCGACATCGGCTTCTGTCTTTATAAGCTCTAAATCGACGCCTACAGCTTCCGATAGCAGATTTAGATTTTCCTCTTCGGCAAGCCATTTTGTAAAGTCGCTTGCCTCGTTCGCCCAAATTTCTTCGATTCTTTTAACATCTCTTTTGCGGTATCGCAAAATACTATATAGTTTTTACCGTCTAGTCGGCTTTCGTATCTTGGAATATTATTTATACCAAGTTGCAAAAATGCGTTATGAGTTTTTCTGTTCCAGATGATAAATTCTTTGGGATATATTTTGCTCAAGAGTTCGCTCATTATTGCAGGACCTACGCCATGCACATTTTTTCTAAAAGAATCCCAACGCTTTTCTAGCTTATCTTTACCATAGAGAAGTTCTGCGAATAACTTTTTGAGCTTATTTAAGCCATTGTCGGCGATAAGTGCATCGATTTTTGTATGGCGATTTCCCCACATTTTTAATGCCCATAGCGGTGCGAGAAATTCATAGATGCCGTCCGTGTCGAGATTCAAAATTTTTTGTTTAGTAAATCCCTTATAAAATTTAATTGCGTATTTACGCTCTAAAGCTTCGTTTTCAAACTTTTGCTTATCGCTCGATTCAAGCCTTGAATATTCGTTTAGTTTTGTGGAGAGAAGTTGTATGTCCATATCGTAAAATTATTGTTTGTTATTCTATTTCAATAATAATGGTTATCAAATTATTTTGTTGTTTTCTCTTAAATTGAATAAACCGAACGACAAATTAATGAAAATATGCGGAGAATATGCGCCGTTTACTCCGCAGATTTGGGAATATGTAAATGGGCGTATTTGTTTAAAAATAATAAATAAAAATGTTGCATATCTTATTGTGATATGGCAGTATAGATACCATAATGGGGCAGGGTATGATGATAAGCAAGACGAAGATTTCGGCTGAGGGGTTTGAGAAGGTTGAAATTACTGCTAAGATGGCGGAAGTATTTGGGTTGCCGAAGAAGGCGGTAGGGGAATGGGCGGTGGTTTCTAAGGAGTATTTTGTAGTATCGCTTGAGAAAGGTTCGTTTAGACGGATATTTTGCCGACGACAAGTACAACAATCATCAGCGCATTCCCAACAAAATTTGGGACGAGATGTTTGGCTCAAAGCGTTCCGCTAAATTTGAAATTTCCAAGCAGACTATCCGCAAGCAGAATTGGGTTTATGGCTTGCTTGAACAGTTATCAAAAATTGAGGAGCTAAAAAATGTCTTAAGTGTTATGGGGCGCGATGAAGTAATTTTGCAGATTCTCAATGACACGGACAGCTCCCGCGCAGGAGGCAAATTACAGCTCGACAAGCACTGCAATCGCCCACTGGAAGCATAAATATGGGAGGGCTTGCAAGTGAAAATCAGAGTTCAAAATCATCAAAATGATTGGTCGGATTTTGGTAAGGGTTTTATCGTAAAAATGCGCAAAAATACGGGGTTTTACAGGTATTTAAGCATTTCATAATACGCAAATATGCGCAAGAATTTCCAAATTTTTCATATTTATAACTTGTTTAAAAACAGTAAAATACAAAACATAAGAAAGGCGAATATGGATACAATCAAAGAGAGATTAGGAAACGCTCGTTCTATCCGTTGAACTACAGGGGCGGGATAAAAACAAAGTAAATTCAAACACATTTGCGGGATTGGTCAATTCCCAAATTTTGCCTGCCCGAAATTTGGCGGAAGGGCCGCGTCGCATGATTTCGCGCGCCTCATTCCCCGCCGCCCGGCCTGTTGCGCGAAGACGATAATTGCCGCCGTTTCGGCTGTTAATTGAGAATGTTGTCTTGCGATGTAGGTACGGGCGTCTGTTGCGGGCAGGGAGATTTTGCGCGCGCTTTTATTTGCGCGCGAATTTGTTTTTCAGCCTGTTTGCGAGTTTGGGGAGGACTTTCTGGGGTATGCAGAGCAGGGGGGGGCGCATTCCGTTGACCCTGAAAGCTTTCAAAATTTCGAGATTGCCCTTTATGTGCCCGGAAAGCTTCGTGCTCGCCCCTCCCGCGCGCTGGTTGACTATCAGCTTGTCTATAAAGGCGTTCTGCAGCCTGTGCTTTTCGAGGAACCTCATCATAAGCTCAAAGTCCGCCGCGATTTTGAAGTCCGTGCGGTAGTAGCCGAATTTCTCGAAATTTCTCTTGTACGCGTAAAAGGTCGGGTGCGCGGGGTGCCAGCCTTTTCGGAATGACCCGAGCTTGTATTGCCCTGAGTCCGATTCGCGGAGGATTTTCGCCGTATCCTTCCAGTCGACGAGGTTCAGCCTGCCGTAGACGCATTCCGCGCCGGTGCTTATGAGCGTATCGGCAACCCTTTCTATGGCGTCGTCCGAGGCGAGCATGTCGTCGGAGTTCAGGGTGCCCACTACGTCGCCAGAGGCCATTTTTATGCCCTTGTTCATGGCGTCGTAAATGCCCTTGTCGGGTTCGGAAACCCATTTCATCTTTCCGCGGAATTTCGGCTCCAGTTTTTTCGCCACGTCCACGGTGGCGTCTTTGGAGGCGCCGTCCACCAGCACGTATTCGATGCCGGGGTATGTCTGCGCGAGGACGCTTTCCATCGCGTCCGCTATTGTGCCGGCGCTGTTGAACGCCGCGGTGACTATAGATATTTTCATGGAGGGTTCCGCCTTAAAGTTTCGCTTCCGCCTTTGCGAGTTCAAAGTCCGCGTCGGCCATTTTTTCCGCGAGGCGCCTGAATTTCGTCTCCGCCTTCCAGCCGAGTTCCTTGGCGGCTTTCGACGGGTCGCCGAGCAGGGTTTTGGCGTCTGACGGGCGGAAGTGGCGAGGGTTGACTTCGATGAGGGTTTTGCCGGTCTTTTGGCAGACGCCCTTCTCGCTTTCCCCGCTCCCGCTCCATTCGATGTCCATTCCAAGCCGCGCGAACGCAAGTTGGGCGAATTCGCGCACGGTGTGGGTCTCGTTTGTGGCGAGGACGTATTCGCCGGGCTTTTCGGCTTGGAGGATTCTCCACATGCCCTCCGCGTATTCGGGCGCGTAGCCCCAGTCGCGCCGCGCGTCGAGGTCGCCGAGCGCCAGCCTGCCCTGGAGCCCGAGCTTTATCCTGCCCGCCGCCCGCGTGATTTTGCGCGTGACGAACGTCTCGCCCCTGCGCTCGGATTCGTGGTTGAAGAGTATGCCGTTGCTTGCGAAAATCCCGTAG
>DBGCYC010000131.1:0-13382 GCA_048390825.1 Candidatus Merdousia sp. | reverse complement strand
TTCATTTTGAAAACCTTAGCTTACGGGATTTGGCGTAATGATTTTGGATGCGGGGCAAGGCGCGAGGAAAAGGCGCGGCCGAAGCGTACTTGTGGTACGCGAGGGTGCGGCTTGTTCCGTAGCAACGCAGCCCCGCGCCAAAAGCATTCGCCAAATCAGCAAGCGGAAATTGCCAATCCCCTCCCAATCGCCCTTTGTTTCCGGGGTTAGGCTAAGCTCAGGCGAGTATTTAAGTGAGGCCGCCGGTGGGAGCGTACTGACGTACGTGACCAGTGGCGGCATCACTTAAAACGGAGCATCAGCGGCAGTTTGACGCGCCCAAATCAGGAGTGGGGGTGGGCGGAGTTGTATGCTTCGAGCATTTTCCGAGTGCTCAGATGGGTGTAGATTTGGGTGGTGGAAAGGCTGGAGTGGCCGAGCATTTCCTGTACGGTGCGCAGGTCGGCGTCGGCGTTTACGAGGTGGGTGGCGAATCCGTGGCGCAGCTTGTGGGGGGTGATTGAAAGGGGGAGGCCGGCGAATTGCAGGTATATTTTGAGTTCGCGCTGGACAAGGCGCGGATAGAGGGGCGCGCCCTTTGCGGTGCGAAGGATTTCGGCGCCGGGCTCGCGGGGGGAGTTGCCGGACTCGCGCCACGCGGCAAGCAGGCGGCCGGCGGATTGCCCGTAGGGGCACAGGCGGGTCTTGCCCCCCTTGCCGAGGACGGTGGCGACGTTGCGGCGCGGGTCGATATCGCGCCATTTCAGGGCGCAAAGCTCGCTTATCCGAAGGCCCGCCCCGTAGAGGAGCTCGAGGGCGAGGGCGTCGCGCAGGGCGCGGAAACTGTCTATTTTCCCGGCGCGCTCAAGCGTCCACGGGATTTGGAGAAGGGCCGCGGTCTGCCCCTCGTTGAGGCACACCGGGAGATCTTTTTTCATTTTCGGCAGGCTGACGAGTTCAAACGGGTCGCGCTCGGCCACGCGCGTCTGGATCAGAAACTTGTAGAAGGAGCGCAGGGCGGAAATCTTGTTGCGGACGGTAGCGGGGCGCAGCCTTGACGACAGTTCGGCCACATACATGCGGGCTATGCGCCGGCCGGCGGAGAGGTACGAGCCGTCGGAAAACTCGCAGTTTTTGAGCCACCCCGTCCATTCGCGTATGGAGTCCGAATAGTTGCGGAGCGTATACTTTGAATAGCGGCGCTGCTCGCTGATGCGCACCATGAACGCCTCGATATTTTCGTCGGTTTCGCGCGTCATTTGAAGAGGAGATCCGCCACGCCGCCGAAATAGGCGTCGACCGGCCCCGAGAAAAACATGTAGTAGGCGAGGCCCCCGAGGGCGAGCCACGGCCCGTAGGGAATGGCGGCGGCCGCAAAATCGCCGCCGTCTTCGGCCGATGCCGCGCGCGGCCGCCTGCCGGATTTTTTCCCTCCCGAAAACGCGGCGCGCAGCGCCATCAGCGGAATCATCGCGGCGGCTCCGGCGAGCGATCCGCCGAATACCGCAAACAGCGCGCCCTGCCACCCGCAAAAGGCGCCTATCATGCCGACCAGCACGACGTCGCCCTCGCCCATGGCCTCGCGGCCGAATGCGATTTCCCCGCCGAGACGCATCCAGTAGAGGATTCCGGAGCCGACCGCGAGCCCGCAGACCGACGACACCGCCGAGGCGACGGACGAGGCGAAAAACGGGGCGCCCTCTATGCGGGCGCCGTGGATATCGGGGAAAGCCGCGGAAACCGCGACCCCCAACAGCGCCCCTCCGACGGTTGCGAAATCAGGAAGCGCCATTGTGTCGATGTCGACGAAGGAGCAGAATATGAGAATCGAAGCGAACATCATTCCTACGCCCGCGCAGACGGGAGGCAGCATCACCCACATCGCGCAGAACACCGCCGCCGTCAAAAATTCGACGAGCGGATACCGCGGCGAAATCCTGCGCCCGCAGCACCTCGCGCGCCCGCGCAGCAGAATCCAGCCGAAAATCGGAATGTTGTCGAACCACGCTATCGGCTTTCCGCACGCGCAGCGCGACCCGGGCCGCACTATCGACTTTCCCGCGGGGATTCTGAGAATGCAGACGTTAAGAAAGCTCCCGACGCACGCGCCGAACATGAAAAACGCGGCGGCGAACAGGCCCGGGAAGGCCGAGTTTATCTGTTCAAGGCTTGCCATTTTTCGGCTGCGCTGAGGGTTTCGAGCATGAGTTCGCCCATGAGCGGCTTGGAAGTCCAGATGGAAAGCGACTTTGCGCCCTGCCACGCGAGCATGCCGAGCCCCCCGCAGGCTTTCATTCCGCGCGCGCGGGCGGCGAGCACGGAAGAAGTCTCGCGCCCGGCGGCGTATGGCATGTCGAAAAACGCGGCGGAAGGCGGAAACGCCGAGAAGTCGGCGCACGGCGGATCCCCCTCTTTGAGGCCGACGGAAGTCGCGTTTATGACGACGGGCGACGGGGGGCACGGGAACTTTTCGCCGAGCAGGCGGGCTTCGCATTCAAAGCCCGCGGCCCTGACGCCGGAGGCGAGCTTTTCGAGCCTCTCCGCGCCGCGGTTTAAAATCAGGAGGCTGCGGCAGCCGCGCGACAGAACGTGAAAGGCGGCCGCGCGCGCCGCGCCGCCCGCGCCGACTATCACAATGTCGGAACCGCCAATCTCGCGCCCGAGGGAGCTCTCCACCGCCTTTTCAAGGCCGAAGCCGTCGGTGTTGTACCCCTTCCAACCGCCGGGGGTTCCGAGAAGGGTGTTGCACGCCCCCGCGAGTTTGGCGTCGGGATCGAAGTCGTCCAGCAGGGAAAACGCAGCTTCCTTGTGCGGGATAGTGAGGTTGACGCCGGAAAAATTTTTTTCGCGCAGGGCGCGCAGGGCGTCCGCGAGATCTTCCGGGGCGACTTCAAAGGCAAAGTATTTGGAGCCCCTGTACGCGGGGTCGGACTCCGCGATTTTCGAGAGGGCCGCGTTCTGCATCATCGGGCTGAGCGAATGGGCTATCGGCCTGCCGAGCACGGCGAAAAATGGCGGGCCGCCCCGCGGCGTCCTCGCGGCGAACTCTCCCGAGCGCAGGTCTTCGATTCTGAAAATCATCTCTCCCTCTCCCCGAATAGAAAAGTCCCCACCCTTATCATCGTGGATCCCGCCGCCACCGCGGGCTCGAGATCGCCGCTCATGCCCATGGACAGCTCCGGCAGCGGGCGCGAAAAGTCCCTTTGCAGGGCGTCGCGCAGGCCGCGCAGGCTGAAAAAGCACTCTTCGGCCGCGCGCAGGGTCGAGTCTATGGGCGCAATCGCCATCAGCCCCTCGACCGAAACGTTCGGACACCTTAGGGCAAATTCAAACAGTTCCGGGGCGTCGGAGAGATCCGCGCCGAATTTCGCCGGGTCGTTCCCGGAATTTATCTGCAGCAGAACCCTCTGCACCTTGCCGAGGGAGCGCGCGTGGAAGTCGATTTTCTCGAGGAGTTTCTTCGAGTCCACGCTCTGGATTCTGTCGAACAGCCTGACGGCGGCCCCCGCCTTGTTAGACTGCAAATGCCCGATGAGCTCCCACGACATTTTAAAATTCGCGCCCGCGATTTTGCCGGCGGCTTCCTGCACGCGGTTTTCGCCTACGGCGGCGAACCCCCTCCTGCACGCGAACTCCGCCGCCTCGAGCGGGTGGAATTTCGTCACCGGCAGGATTTTCACCTCCGACGGGCTGCGGCCGCAGGACTGCGCGGCGGCGGCGGCGCGCTCTTCGAGGCGCGAGCAGTTGTCCGAAAACTCCCGATAGGAAATCATTTTTGCGCCCTGTTGGCCGCGCTCGCCGCCACGAGCCTCCTGCCGAATTTCCACAGCGCGCCCGCGGGGTTGGAAGCCTCGGAGAGCACTTTGTCGAACGCGGTTATGAACCTGTCGACCTCCCTGTCGGTGATTATAAATGGCGGGAGGATTTTCACGGCGTGCACCTCGTGGCTCGTCACCTGGGTTATTATCCTGTGGTTGTCCATGAGGGCCGTGACTATCATCTGAGTGAAGAGCGAATTGTTGGCCGCGTTGAGCGCCTTCCACGCCGCCTTTTGCAGGAGGCCCTTCGGCTCCTGGAACTCTATCGCCATCATCAGCCCGAGCCCGCGAACCTCCTTTATGTAGGAATGTTTTTCTTTGAGCCCGTTCAGGCGCTCGAGGAGCTTTCGGCCCATCTTCGCGCAGTTTTCGACCATGCCCTCCTTTTCTATGACGTCTATGGAGGCGAGGCCGCAGACCATGGCGAGGTTGTTCCTGCCGAAAGTCGTGGAGTGGACGACGCACTTTTCCAGCGAAGAGAATGTGCTCTGGTGGATTTCGCGCGTGGTGACGAACGCCGCGCACGGGACGTACCCGCCGCTGAGCGCCTTTGCGACCGTCACGATGTCGGGGTCGAGATTCCAGTGGCGGAAGGCGAACCACTCGCCCGTGCGCCCGAGCCCCGTCTGGACTTCGTCCATTATGAAGAGCGCACCGTACTTTCTGCAAAGCTCCTGCGCCTTCGGGAAAAATTCGGGGGACGGGATATAGACCCCGTGGCCTTCGACGGGCTCGGCGATGAACGCGGCGACGTCGCCCTGCCTGAGCTTGGCTTCGAGGTCTTCGAGATCGTTGAAGTTGACGACTTCCGCCCCCGGCAGGAAGGGGCCGTAGCCCTCGTGGAAGTGCGCGGTGGCGGTCACCGAAAGCGCGCCGTAGGTGAGCCCGTGGTAGCCGCCCCTCATCGAGAGTATGCGCGACCTCTTCGTGTGGGCGCGCGCGAACTTTATGGCGCCCTCGTTGGCCTCGGTTCCGGAATTGCAGAAGAAACACGCGGTCAGCCTGTTGTCGAGCAGCTTTACGAGCCGCTCCGCGAGCAGCCCGCTCAGCAGCGCGCAGTCGAGCTGCACCATGTTGGGAAGGTCCATGTCGACGGCGTCTTTCAGCGCCCTGGCGATCACCGGGTGGTTGCGCCCCATGCCGTAGACCCCGTAGCCGGTGATGAAGTCGAGATAGTCGTTGCCCTCGGCGTCGTAGAGGTAGGCGCCCCTGGCGCGGGCGTAGCACTTGTCGAAGCCTATCGTTTTCAGGACCGTCGAGAGCGTGCGGTTCATGTAGAGGTCGTGAAGCCTGTAATTTTCGCCCCTGCGCGACTCGACGAGCTCCCTTATGTCAAATTCTTTCGTTGCCATATGAAAATTTCGCGCCTAAATTTAGGCGCAAAAAAAAATACTTCAACCTAATTCTGGAAAGCAATTGAACTCGATCGGCCGCTATGTAGTGGACTTCGACCCGTTTGCGGTGAGGTTTCCCGACTCTTTCTTCCTGTCCGGAATACGCTGGTACGGGCTGGCGTATCTGGCCGGGTTTCTCGTCGCGTACCTGCTGCTCAACCTCTACTCGGCGCGCGGCAGGAGCCCGCTGTCGAAGGACGACAACTCCACATTCATAACCTACCTGCTCTTCGGCGTGATAATAGGCGGCAGGCTCGGGTACATGCTCTTTTACGACTTCGGCAATTTTATCGCAAACCCGGTCTCGCTCTTCTACATATGGAAGGGCGGCATGGCCAGCCACGGGGGGTTTGTCGGGGTGATCGCCGCAACCCTCCTGTTCGCGCGGTCGCGCAGGGTCGGCTTTTGGACGCTGTCCGACATGACCGCGACAGTCTGCACCCCCGGCATCTTCCTCGGCAGAATCGCCAATTTCGTGAACGGGGAGCTATGGGGGAAGGTGTCCGACGTCGGGTGGGCCATGATATTTCCGCACTCCGCGCCGGCGGGGACGCCGCCCGGACAGATCGCCCCGCGCCACCCTTCGCAGCTCTACGAGGCGTTCGGAGAAGGCCTCTTTCTGTTTCTCTTTCTGCAATACAGGTTCTGGCGGCGCAACCTCCCCAGGGGGCAGGTTTCTGGCGAATTTCTCGTCCTCTACGCCGCCGTCAGGATTCTCTGCGAGGTCTTCCGCGAACCCGACGCGGGCGTCGAGCCGATTATGGGGCTGAGCCGCGGGACGTTCTATTCGTGCATATGCGCCGCCGCGGGCGCCGCGGTGATAATATGGGCGCGGTCTTCCGCGCGCCGCAAACAAAACGGGCAAAAATGAGCTTCGACGCCGAAAAAATAAGAAAGGACTTCCCCGCGCTCTCGCAGACGCTCGAATCGGGGCGCAGGCTGGTGTACTTCGACAACGCCGCCACCGCGCAGAAGCCGCGGAGCGTTATCGACGCCGTGTGCGCGTTTTATTCGCGCGACAACGCCAACATACACCGCTCCGCGCACGAGCTCGCCGGGCGCGCCACGCGCGGGTACGAGGGCGCGCGCAAAAAAATCGAAAAATTTTTCGGCGCGGGCGGGGAATACTGCGCCGTGTTCACGCGCGGGGCGACGGAGTCCCTGAACCTCGCCGCATGCTCGTGGGGGCTGAAAAACCTCGGCAGGGGCGACGAAATCCTCGTCACCGCAATGGAGCACCATGCCAACATCGTCCCGTGGCAGATTGCCGCGGAGCGCACCGGCGCAAGGATCGCAGTCGCGGGAATGCTCGAAGACGGCTCGCTCGACATGCGGGACTTCAAAAACAAGCTCTCCCCCAGGACGAAGATCGTATCGGTCGCCCACGCCTCGAATGTGCTCGGCACGGTAAACGACATCGCGGCGATAGGGGAGATGGCGCGGCAAAACGGGTCGGTTTTCTCGGTGGACGCCGCCCAGTCCGCGCCGCACATGCTCGACGACCTCTCCCGCGCCCCCTGCGACTTCCTGTCGCTTTCGGGGCACAAGTGCTTCGGGCCTACCGGCATCGGCGTGCTCGTCGCCCGCCGCGAGCTCCTCGACTCCATGCCGCCCTACCAGGGCGGAGGCGACATGATAGAAAACGTCTCGTGGGGCTGCACCACATTCCGCCCCGCCCCGGAGAGGTTTGAAGCGGGAACCCCGAACATCGCGGGCGCCATAGGCTTCGGGGCCGCAGTCGACTACCTGTCGGGAATCGACAAAAAGGCCGCCCGCGAGCACGAGAAAAACCTGCTCGAGCGCCTGAGCGCGGGGCTTTCGGAAATCGGGGGGCTGAAAATTTTCGGCACGGTGAAGGGGAAGGTCGCAGTCGTGTCGTTCTCCATAGACGGTATCCACCCGAACGACATAGCCTCCATGCTCGACGCCGACGGGATCGCCGTGCGCACGGGCCACCACTGCGCCGAGCCGCTGCTATCGTCGCTCGACAAATTTTCGCTCACCCGCGCGTCGCTGGCGTTTTACAACACGGCGGAAGAAGTGGACTTCTTCATAAGAAGCCTCGACCGCGCGGTGAAAATCCTGAAATAGCGGGCGGAATTTTCCGGCCCAGGAATATTCGGATTGCGCACGCGCGGGCAAGGCGATTTTACTTAAAAGGTTTGAGGAGCCGCCGAAAGCCGCAAAATAGGAAACTCGCGGTCGGCTGGAACTTCCGGGATTGGTTTGAGGAAAAAACGCCGGACGGGCCGATAACGCGCCCAAAAAAATAGAACGTTTAAAGGGAAAGAACCCTTAGCGGGCGAAAGGATACCGGCTGCATAGGAAGGCTATACGCCTCCGCCCGTTTTTTTGAAGTCTTCAACGGCGGCGCATTGCACTCAGATTACAACCTGACGCCGAAACCGATATCTGGCTGCATACCGTGTGCGCATTCGGCGCGCGCCATGAAAAAATGCGGGGCCGTGACGCGCGAGGAAGCGGCTTTTCCAAATCTGGCGTACTGTGAAATATCCGTGCCGCAATAGCGGGCGGGCGCGGAATATAACGGAATACCGCGCGGGACGGCAATCATGCCCGCGCAATGGAAGGCCAGAGTGGAGGAGGGCGAACGGTTTTTGCCGAACCGAAAGTTTTATACGGCGCCGAAGACGGCGTCTGCGAGGCGCGAATCAAGAAAACGCCCGGCAAACAATGCACCGTCGCCGTGTCCGCCTATTGGTTTTAACAGGAGTTGCAGCCCTCTTGCAAAACTCCCCGAATACCCCGGCAACACGCCGAAAACTTCCCCAAAATGCTTGTTTCCCTCAAACCTTGCGATGCGATACAAAACGGCGCATCCGCAGAAAATCCGGATTCAGCCCGCGGGCAAAAAACGGTTCGCCGAAAACGCGGCGGATAATTGAAATTGCAGAGTTTTTTTAGTCTTTCGCGCCGAAGGCGCCCGCTTTATTTTCTCCGCTCCCCGCACAGGGCCAAACCGCGGCGGCCAAGCGAATAAAAAACGCGTGCGTAAAAATTCGGAAAATTTTTCCGCAAAAAAAAACGGCCCGGCAAAAACTGTGGGCCGAAATGCGAATTGAAATGCGGGGGCTGCGCGTCAGCCGAAGAGCACTTCCTCCATTCCGTACACGCCCGGCTTGCGAGCGGAGGACGCGAGCCACTTCGCGGCCCTCAGCGCGCCCTGCGCAAAAACCTTCCTGTCGGCCGCCCTGTGGGAGAGCTCGAGCCTTTCGCCGTCGGCTGCGAAAATTACGGTGTGGTCGCCCACCACGCTTCCGCCCCGCAGGGCGTGGACGCCTATTTCCCCCGCGGGGCGCTCGCCGACCTGCCCGCGCCTGCCGTAGCACACGGAGCCTTCGCCGACGCCGCGCTCGGCGCAGACGATTTCCTTCAATTTTTGGGCGGTTCCGCTCGGGGCGTCCTTTTTATGGCGGTGGTGCATTTCCACTATCTCGACGTCATAGGAGTCGTCGAGAATAGAGGCCGCGATTTTTGCCAGCCGGTTGAGGAGGTTGACGCCGAGCGAATAGTTGCCCGCCCAGACTATCGGGACGGACTTCGCGCACTCGAGAATCCGCGCGCGCTGTTCGGGCGTATGGCCCGTCGTTCCTATGACGAGCGGCCTGCCGCTCTTCGCGCAGAGTTCGGCGAGTTCGGCCGTGGCCTCGCGAAAGGAAAAGTCCACCGCGACGTCGCAGCCCGAAACAAAGTCTGCGGGGTCGGAGCCGACGTCGCAGGCGGCGGATATTTCGCACCCGCACGATGGGGCGGCCTCGGTTATGGCGCGCCCCATTCTCCCGCTGGAACCGTTAAGCAGAATTTTTACCGGCATGGCTGCAAAACTCCCGCCGCTGTCATTTCGCGCCTCAGGATTTCGGCGTTTTCGGGGCGCATGGCGCAGAGCGGCAGGCGCACGAAATCGTCTTTTATAAGGCCCGCCATCTTCATCGCGGCCTTGGCCGGAACGGGATTCGGCTCGATGAAGAGCGCCTTGAAGAGCCCGCGCATTTTTTCGTTAGCCGCCCCGGCCTTTTGCCAGTCGCCCGCAAGGGCCGCGTCCGCGAGCTCCGCCATCGCCCGCGGCGCGAGGTTGGAGGCCACGCTCACAACTCCCTTCGCGCCCGCGCGGATGAAGTCCACGGTGAGGCCGTCGTCGCCGCTTAGAATGTCGATGCCGTCGCCCGCCCGCGCGTGGAGATCCGCGACCTTCGCGGCATTTCCGCCCGCCTCTTTGAGGACGCAAAAGTTGCCGTATTTGTCCCTGAGGCGCAGCACGGTGTCGTTTGAAATTTCTATGCCGCACCTGCCGGGGATAGAGTAGAGCATGATGGGCTTTTCAGTGCGCTTTGCGAGCTCCGACATGTGGAGGAAAACGCCCTCCTGGGTGGGCTTGTTGTAGTAGGGGGCGACTACCAGAAATCCGTCCGCGCCCGCGGCGTCGGCCTCGACGGTGAGCTCCACGGCCTCGCGCGTGCAGTTTGAACCCGTCCCCGCGAACACGGGAACCCTACCGGCCGCCTCTTTTATGACGAACCTTATGACGTCGATGTGCTCGGCTGCGTCGAGGGTCGGGCTCTCGCCCGTAGTCCCCACTGCGACAAGGCCGCGGACTCCCCCGTTTATCTGCGATTCGACGAGCCTCCCGAGTCCGTCGTAATCCACGCCGTCGGGGGTCATCGGCGTGACGAGGGCCGTCCAAACTCCTGAAAAATTTTGCATAAGGCGATATTCGACAATCGCCCGCGCGCTTGCAAGAATTTTATGCTCCGCCGGCGGCCGTTTCGGCGGGCCGGCCGTCGAGCCGCGCGAGCGACTTTCCCATGCTCTCAAACACCCCATAGACGTGGGGGAACACGCGCCTTATGGCGCATTTAACCTCTTCCGGCGAAATCCTGCCTCCAAAGGAGCGGCTGTTGAGGAACCATACGTCCATGCGCACGGTTCGGCCGTCCGGGGCGGGCATGAGATAATTGACGGGCACCCGGTAGAGGCCGCATTTTTCGTAGAAGCGCACGCGCCTTAGCGTGTCGGGCTTGAGCGGGTCGGCGGGTTCGACTTCGAGAAACATTCCTTTCAGGTCTGAGTAGTGGTCGCTTATAGCCGCAATCATAAACGAGCCTATGCCCTTCGACTGCATCGGCTTCAACACGGCGATGTGGTCGAGCATGGCGATTTCGCCCGCCTTGTGGAATATGAAATATCCGACAATTTCCCCTCCGAGGACGGCAACCATCAGCTTTGTCAGACGCGTGCGGAACATCTTTTTGAACGCCGATTTCGGTTTCAGCTCTTCCGGGGGGAATTGGAGCTTCATATCGCCGTATACGAGGTCAAATTCCGCATCGGTTCCGATGCGTATGGAAATATCTTTGCGCATGGAAATTTTCGGCGCGCAAAGTTCCTTATGTACGCGGGGCGCGCCGCACACGGGCGCTGCGGGCCGCATCGCGGCCCGAAAAAAAATGCGCAAAAACCCGCCGGGAAGCCCGCATGGAACTTTTCGACGCCGCCTTTCGGGTTAACGTTTCAAATATTTCCGCAGCCGGGTATAATGCAAAAAAACGAATTTTTTATTTACATCGGACGAGCTTGGACAAAATTTAGCCAAATTTCAAATCTTAACCTCAACATTATGGGTTCCAATAATATATTTTTTCAATTCCGCGCCTGAAAAGTTTCCCCATAAAAACTACTATTTTAGTAGATTTTTACTTGACACCGCTTTTAAATCGTCTGAAAATGCGCGCACAATAAAAAAAGGAAGAACAATGAATATAAAATCGTCCATAAAGGAGCTTATCGGCGGCACGCCGCTCGTCCGCCTTTCAAAAATAAACGACACGCGCGCCGACATAATTTTGAAGCTTGAAGAATTCAACCCCTCCGGCTCGGTGAAGGACCGCGCCGCCCTCTCGATGGTCGAGGCCGCAAAGAGGCGCGGAGTCTTGAAGCCGGGTTCGACAATAATAGAGCCCACGAGCGGCAATACGGGCATAGGGCTCGCAATGGTCGGGGCGGTCGAGGGATACAGGGTAATCCTCGTGATGCCGGACACCATGAGCGTCGAGCGCCGCAAATTTTTCAAGGCCTACGGCGCGCAAGTGGAGCTCACCGACGGCGCAAAGGGAATGAAGGGCGCAATAGAGCGCGCCGAGGAGCTTTGCAGGCAGATTCCGGGCTCCTTCATACCGCAGCAGTTTGAAAACCCCTCCAACCGCGAAATCCACGAAAAAACCACCGGCCCCGAAATCTGGAGGGACACCGGCGGGCAGGTCGACATATTCGTCGCGGGCGTCGGAACCGGCGGAACGGTCAGCGGCGTGGGAAAGGCGCTCAAAAATCTGAATCCCGGCGTGAAAATAGTGGCGGTTGAGCCCTCGGACTCGCCGGTGCTCTCGGGCGGGAAACCCGGGCCGCACAAGATCCAGGGCATCGGCGCGGGATTCGTGCCGGGCATCTATCTGCCGGAAGTCGTCGACGAAGTCTTCCAAGTGACGGCGGAACAGGCGGGGGAAGCCGCGCGAACCCTCGCCAAGAAGGAGGGCATACTCGCGGGCATATCCTCGGGCGCCGCGCTTCACGCCGCCCTGCAAATTGGCGGACGCCCCGAGAACGCCGGCAAAAAAATAGTGGTTCTCATACCCGACTCCGGGTCGAGATACCTCTCCACATGGCTCTACGAAGAGTAGCAGCGCGCCGCCGCGCGAAGCGCGCGCTTGCCGGCGGAAAAACATAAAAGCGAAATTTGAAGGAATAAAAATGGAATACAGACACGAAACCCTCGCCGTTCACGCCGGGCAGATTCCCGATCCGGCGACGCTCTCGCGCGCAGTCCCCGTGTACAGGACGACCGCATACAACTTTAAAAGCGCCAGACACGGCGCCGACCTGTTCGCCTTGAAGGAAAGCGGCAACATCTACGCGCGCATCATGAACCCCACCAACGACGTGCTCGAAAAGCGGCTCGCCGCGCTCGACGGCGGCGCCGCCGCTCTCACGGTCTCATCAGGCACGGCCGCCATCGCCTTCACCGTCCTCAATATTCTGCGCGCAGGCGACGAACTGGTGAGCGCGAACAACCTGTACGGCGGAACCTACACCCAGTTCGACGCGATTCTCCCGCAATACGGCATTAAGACGCGCTTCGCAAAGGTAAACGACTTCGCCGCGACAGAAGCTGCTATAAACGATCGCACGCGCGCATTATACATAGAGACCGTCGGCAATCCCGCCCTCGACGTCGCCGACATGGAAGAATACTCGAAAATCGCCAGGCGTCACCACCTGCCGCTGATAGTCGACTCCACCTTCACGCCCCCCACCCTTCTGAAGCCGATAGAGCACGGGGCCGACATAGTGATACACTCGCTGTCCAAGTGGATAGGCGGGCACGGAACCGCCATCGGAGGGGCGGTAATCGACGCCGGAAAGTTCGACTGGAGCGACCCCAAATTTGCGCTCTACAACGAGCCGGACGGGGGATACCACGGGCTGAGGTTCGCGCGCGACCTCGGCGACCTCAACCGCCTGGCGTTCATCGCGCGCCTGCGCACCGTGGGGCTGAGGAACCTCGGGCCGACGCTCTCGCCCGACGCCGCATGGATATTTTTGCAGGGGACGGAAAGCCTGCCGCTTAGAATCGAACGCCACAGCTCAAACGCCCTGAAAGTTGCGGAATTTCTAAAATCCCACCCGAAAGTCGCGTGGGTGCGCTACCCGGGGCTTGAGGGCGACCCGTCGAACGAAGTCGCAAAAAAATACCTCAAAAACGGGTATGGAGGAATGGTAGTGTTCGGGGCGAAAGGCGGATATGAGGCGGCGGTGAAAATCGTGGACGGCATAAAGCTTTTCAGCAACCTCGCAAATGTGGGCGACGCAAAGAGCCTGATTCTGCACCCGGCCAGCACGTCGCATTCGCAGCTGGGCGAAGAGGCGCAAAGGGAGGCGGGGGTGAAGCCGGAAATGATAAGGCTCTCGATAGGCATAGAGCATATAGCCGATATCACCGCTGCCCTAAATTCCGCCCTTGATTTGGCGTCGGGCGCGTGAAAATGGGGTTGATGCTCCGTTTTGGCGAATGCTTTTGGCACGGGGCGTGTGAAACTACCGCTGATGCTCCGTTTTAAGTGGGGCCGCCACTGGTCACGTACCACTTGTACGCTCCCACCGGCGGTCCCACTTAAATACT
>DBGCYC010000130.1:0-18339 GCA_048390825.1 Candidatus Merdousia sp. | reverse complement strand
GTTCCGCCGCCGATGACGCCCTACGACTGGATTTGGGGAAGGTACCGCCCGATGGGCCTCTCGGAGCTGGAGGACGACACGCAGGCCGAAAAGCTCAACAGCGAGGCTTTCGAGGAAATGTCCGTCGACCAGTTCCTCGAGACCCCCGGGGCGGCGGTCGTGGAGAAAATCATGCCCGACGGCTCGGCGGAGTCCTACGAGGAGTTCGCGCCGATGTACGGCGAGGGGCTCGGCGACTACCTTTTCGACGACGGATTCTACCAGTGGACCCAGTCGCAGATAGACGGCGCAACGGACGGGGTTTTATGAAAAATGTTTTTGCGATAATCTCGGCGGCATGCATTCTCGCCGCCTTTTCCGGATGCTCCAACTACCGGCTCGCGGGCACGGCGGCTAACCTCCCGTTCTCCTCGGTGTACGTGCAGCCGGTGCGCAACGTGTCGTTTGCGCCGCAGGCCGCGCCGATCCTCACGAACGCGATTTCAAAGTCCCTGATGCAGGTTCCGGATTTGCGCGTGGCCTACCGGAGCGAGGCGCAGGCGGTCCTCTCGACTTCCATCGTGAACTACGAAAAGGTTCCGATAGCCACGAAGGAGCGCGACACGGCGCTCGCGGCCTCCTACCGCATAACCGCGACGGCCTCATGCACGCTGGCGCGCTCCAACGGGCAGGTGATTTTTAAGGACCGCCCCGTCAGGGCTTTCATAACCGTCTATACGGGCGCCGACGACAACCTGATTTCAAACGAATACGAGAGCATGCCCGTGCTGATGAGGGAGCTCGGCGACAGGATAAAGGACGCCGTGATAGGGATATGGTAAACCCCCTTGAAATCGCGCCGTCGATTCTCGGCGGCGACCACGCGGCCCTCGGCGAATCAGTCGCGGCTATCGGGGCGGCGGGGCTCAAATGGGTTCATGTCGACGTCATGGACGGGCATTTCGTTCCGAACCTCTCTTTCGGGCCGGGGGTGGTCAGGGCGCTGAAAGCGCGGTATCCGGGCATGTTTTACGACGTGCACCTGATGCTCGACAACCCAAACCTCTACATAGGGCCGTTCGCGGAGGCCGGGGCGGATCTGATTTCCGTGCATGTCGAGCCGGACTACCCGGTTTCGGGGACGCTCGACGAAATCCACTTTGCGGGCAAAAAAATCGGAATTACGCTGAACCCCAAAACTCCCGTCGGGGAGGTTGCGCAGTACCTGCCGAGGGTAGACCTCGTCCTCGTGATGAGCGTGCAGCCCGGGTTCGGCGGGCAGTCTTTCAACCCTGTCGCGCTCGAAAAGATTTCGGCGCTCGCGCGCATGAGGGAGGAGATGAAGCTCTCCTTCCGCATAGAGGTGGACGGCGGGATAACCGCGGGCAACGTGGCCTCATGCATAGGGCGCGGGGCGGACACGATAGTCGCGGGCACCGAGTTCTTCAGAAATTCGGAAGCCCTTCTGGCGGCGGCGCGCGGGGCCTGCGCGGGCTGACGGGCGGAAGGTTTCGCGGAATGCAAATGGGCTTTTTCATAACGTTCGAGGGCGGCGAGGGGTGCGGAAAGAGCACCCACATAAGGCTGCTCGCCGAGCATTTTGCGGGCATTGGGCGCGATTGCGTCGTGACCCGCGAGCCCGGCGGAACCGCCCTTTCGGAAAAGATAAGGGGGCTTCTGCTCGACGCGCGCGAGGGCGAGGGAATGTCGGCGCGCACGGAGATACTTCTCTTCGAGGCGGCGCGCGCGGAGCATGTTGACAAGCTGATAAGGCCGTCGCTCGAGGCCGGAAAAATCGTGATATGCGACAGGTTTTACGATTCCACGAGCGCGTACCAGGGGGCCGCGCGCGCGATACGCTCCGCAGACGTCGATTTTCTGAACGCATTTGCCGCGGGATCTCTCGCGCCGGATTTGACCGTGGTTTTGGACATCGACCCGCGCGAGGGGCTGGCGCGCGCCCGCTCGAGGGACGGAGGGGCCCCCGACAGAATGGGGTCGGAAGGGCTCGAATTTTACCGAAAGGTGCGCGAGGGGTTCCTCGCCCTCGCCCGGAGCGACCCAGGCAGGTTCGCCGTCGTAGATTCCTCCGGGGACAAGGGGGAGACCTTCGGAAAAATCCTCCGCGCCGTGGAGGGGAGGCTATCGTGAGCTCCGCGCCGAAAGCGGGCGAAATTCTGCGCCGCGCCCTGCGCAACGGCAGGCTGCACCACGCCGTTTTGCTGTACGGAAACTCCGCGGCCGCGCTCGAGGCCGTGGCAAGGGACGTGGCGGGCCTTCTGCTGGGCCGCCCGTGCGCCGGCCACCCGGATCTCTTCGAGCTGCGGCCGGAGGGGAAAATGCGCCTCATAAGAATCGGCAGCGCCGCCGACAGGGTCGGGGGCGACTGGCCTCCGAACACGATGAGGAAGCTTCTGCGCGACATTCGGCAGTCGCCGGCGCTCGGCGGGCGCAAGGTCGCCGTCGTCCACGAGGCCGACAGAATGAACGCCGAGTCCGCCAACGCCTTTCTGAAAACCCTCGAGGAGCCCCCGCCGGACACGACCATATTCATGCTCACAACGCGCCCCAACGACCTGCTCGACACCATAAGGAGCAGGTGCATCGCCCTGCGCGTGGAATCCGAGCCCGAGCCGCTCGGCGACGGGGAGTGGCTCGAATGGCTCGATGACTTCAAAAAATGGCAGAAGTCGCTTATGGGCGGAATCCGAAGGGAGGGCGTGTCGGAGGCCGTCATGGGCTGCTACGCGCTCGTGGCGCGCTTCGGCGCGATACTCGGGCGGCTTGCGGACGAGATCTCAGACCCGGACGGCAACCCGGAGGGAGGGCTCGACGGCGAAATGCTCGAGGCCGTCCGCGCGAGCGAAAGGCGCGCCCTGCGCAAGAGGCTTCTGGCGGACGTCGAGGACGCCTGCGTCGGCTGCGCGCTCGGCGGCAGCGGGGTTCCCGCGGTGAAGATGGCGAGGGCCGTCGGCGCGCTCGAAAGGGCGGCGGCCTACATGGAGCTCAATATGCCCGACTCCCCCGCGATGGAATATTTCATGCTCTCGTCGCTCAGGATATGGGCCAGATGAAACCGGTAATATCGCTTTCCACAAGCTATCTCCAGCGCAGGTTCGGCGACGACGGCTACGCGATGCTCTGCGAGGCCGCCGAGCTCGGCTACGAATACGTAGAGATAGGCCATTCGACCCCCGTTTCCGCGGTCGGCGGGATTTTGAAGGCCGTATCCGAGGGAATAGCAAAGGTTTCCTCAACCCACAATTTTTGCCCCCTCCCGCCGTACGCCTCCGGCCCGTCGCCCGACCTTTACTCGCCTTCCACACCCTCTGCGCGCGAGTCCTCGCAGTGGCTTAGGCACACGGGAAATTCCCTTGATTTCGGCGCGGCGGCTGGCTCAAAAGCCCTCGTCTGCCATGCGGGTTCGCTCTCGTATTTCTTTTTCAGGCCGGGCGCCAGGGTTGAGGGGTTCCTCGAAAAAAAGGAGTACGCGGCCCTCGCGGAAAACGCCGCGTACCAAAGGGCGCTGAAAAAATTTTTGGCCTCCGCCGCTCGCCGCTCCGGCAGGGACTACGCAAACATGGCCGCCAATTTCGCGGCGGTTTCCGAATCCGCCCGGGAAAAGGGGATTTTCCTGTGCGTTGAAAACCGGGAGCATGCCGCCGCCCTCCCGCTCGAGTCGGACTTTTGCGCGCTGATGAAATCGCTGGCGGAAATCCCGCAGGTGCGCGCGTGGCACGACGTGGGGCACTCCATGATAAAGCAGCTTTCGGGGTTTTGCTCGCAGATCGAGTTCGCCGAATCCATCGCCGAATGCCAGGCCGGCTGGCACCTGCACGACTGCACGGAAAACGGCAGGGATCACGTGGCGATAGGTTCGGGCGCGATAGATTTCCGCGCGCTCTCCCGGTTTTTCGACCCGAAAAATCACATATTCACGCTCGAGCTCAATTCCGCGGTGGAACGCCGTGACGCCGCGGACTCCTTGAAGCGCGTACAGGATTTGATGCCGTGAGCGCGAGGCGGGTTGACATACTGGACATGTCGGGGCTGCTCGACTTCGATCCGCGGAGGGTGCGCGCGTTCGTCCGCGCGCTCGACGCCGGCCTTCCCGCGGGCCTGCGCGCCCCGTCGGGCGACCTTTCGGTCGCGTTTTTCGACGACGCGGGGATCGCCGGGATACACGCGGATTTTATGAACAATCCCGACCCCACAGATGTCATCACATTCGAGGGGGAGCCCGAGGACTGCTTCGCCGGCGAGATATGCGCGTGCGCCGAAACCGCGCTGAAAAGGGCGGGGGAGTTCGGCAGCACCCCTTCGCGCGAGCTCTGCCTTTACGTCGCCCACGGCTACCTCCACCTCGCGGGCGTCGACGATATTTCTCCGGAGGACGCCGCAAAGATGCGCGCTGCGGAGGCCGCGGCCCTGGCGGTTTTGGACGCGAAATTCCGGAAGCCCGTATTCAATTTCAAGGTGACAAAATGATAAAAAAATTCGGAAACTACCTCTTGGCCGGCACGATAGTCGCGCTTCCGCTGACGGTGACGCTGTTCGTCATCGTCTTTCTTGTGCGCAACATAGGCGCTCCCGTGTCGCAGCTGCTGTTCGCGCCCATATTCAGGCGCTTCGACGCGGCCCTGCCCGCGGCGGGCCTGGGGGGGCTCGCGCTCGACCTCGTCTCGACGCTCGTGGTGCTGTGCTTCATAACTATTCTCGGGGTGTTTTCAAAGTTCTTTTTTGCGCGGATACTCATAGGGATTTCGGAGTCCGCAATAAACAAGATACCCGGCGTCGGGCTCGTTTACAGGACGGTCAAGCAGATTGTGGACACGTTTTCCAAGCAGAACAAGGCGGTTTTCCAGAGCGTCGTGATGCTCGAGTTCCCGCGGGCCGGGCTCTACGCCGTGGGGTTTGTCACGAGCGAGGCTCAGGGGGAAATCCAGGCGCGCACCGGGGAGGTTGTGGTGAATGTGTTCGTCCCGACCACGCCGAACCCGACGAGCGGATTTCTGATAATGGTTCCGAGGGACGCGCTGACGTATCTCGATATGACTGTCGGCGACGCCATGAAGCTCATAATTTCCGGCGGGGCCGTGGTTCCCAAATGGGGGGATTTCAACCCTAAGCCGGCGCCCGCCGCAAAGGAGGGCTGAAGTTTTGGGCGGGGAAATTTTCGCCGGCGACATAACCGTGCTCCTGCGCGACTTGCGCGGGGAGAGCTCGCTGTACGTCGAGGCGTTTTCCGGGGCGCTCGGCGCGCTCGCCCTGATAAAAAAAATTTCCTCGAAAAAAACCTCCGCCCTTCCGGACATTTTCGACGACATCGAGGCCGTCCTAAACCCGTCGTCGTCCGGCGACCTCAAATTTGTCGGCGCCTTTGAAATCAGGAGGCGCCGGACGGCGATAGCCTCGGACTACGGCGCGTTCGAGGACGCCGCCGCGATTGCGGGCGTCGTGCGCCGCAACGGGCGGCACATAGAGGACACCGCGAGACTGTCCGCGCGCCTGCGCCGCAGCCTCGACGCGATAGACGCCGGAATGCCGTCGTCCGCAGTGCGCCTGAAATTCCTCTACCTTTTGGCGAGGGACGAGGGGTATCCCGTCAGGGAGGATTTCTTCGCCCGGCTTTCCGGAGCCGAAAAGAGGCTCTTTGCCGCGATAGTTAAAACGCCCTCCGCGGAACTTGCGGACTTCAAGGCGTACTCGCGCGAAATGCTCGGAAAATTCGCCCGCTGGATTTCCGAATCCACCGACATAGAGGAGTGAGGCTTTCCCCCGAATCCGTTTTGCCTTCCCGAAACGGCGGGGCGCGCGAATTTGCGGAGGGAATTTGCCGGGCTGCCGCGCCGGGCGTTTGAAAGACGAGATTGGAAACGGGAAATGGCGGGAAACAATGGGAAATTACGGGAATTTAAAGGCTTTGGGGCGGCCTTGTCGGCCGGATTTGAGTTTGGAAAATTTTTGCGCCGGCGCCCCGAATGAAGTAAGATTTGGAAAAGTTTTCGCCCTGTTCCAAAATTAACATAAGCTGTATGCTCATTGCAACCTCCCTGAACCGCCCTTGCGGCGCCATTCCCAAGAAGCTTTTTCAAATCCTACTTCGTTTTTCCAAAATCAAACTTCACGATACGGCGCCGGGCGTTCCCCGGGGGGGGGGGGTATTGCCGGCGCTGCGCATGAAATGTCCGGCCCGGGCGGCTCCGGAACGCAAAAGCCCCGCCGCCGGAAAGCGAAGGGGCAGGGCGCGCGGCGGAACGGGCGCGCGGATTTTTAGGCGCTCTTTTCCGCCTCCTCTTCGCACTCGTCCTTTTCCCGCTCGAAATCGACTTTTCGGCAGGCGCGGCACGTTATGTACTGTATGACGCAGTGCGCGATAAATGCGCTCGCGTTGCCGCTGAATTCGCGTTCGGCGAAATTGGCTATCGTGCCGTCCACTTCCGGGGAAACGGAAATGGTCCTCCTGATATAACTGCTAATTGCTGATGAGTTCTTCATTCTTGGCTGTACAATGAATCATAATTAAATATTTTCAATAAAAAATTTATTATGAATTGTTATGAAATTATTTCATAATTATTGTGCAAAACGGTTTGCCGCAATCTGCTCCGCCGCATACGGGGCGCCGCCGTCCGGCCGTTTGGGATTTCTGCGGAAAGTTTTCCGGCGGCGGCGGCTCCGCGCTCCTAAAAGTGTTGACATTGGCCTGCGAGTGCGCAATTTATCGGGGATATTCTTTTACTAACAGAACCTGCGAGAGTTTTAGATGCTTAATTTTTCCGCGCAATGTATGGATATGGCCCAATCTATTTTGGGCAGAAACATAGGGGCTATAAATCCGGACGGTTCGATTGTTCCGGTTGAAAACGAATCCTCCTTCGACTGCGAGCCGGGACATGCCGCTATGGCGCTCGGCGAATTCCACAGGGCCACGGGGCTCACGGAAATAGACGGCAGCAATATCGTCGACCTCACCGCCGCCTGCATTACCGCCCAGACCAACGACAAGGAATATACCGAGGACGGCCTTGCGTATTCGTCGCTCGGGCTTCTGGCGTTCGGCCCGTCGAAGGACAGGAACCTCGTGTGGGAAAAGCTTTCGGAAGATACGCGCAGGAACCTCGACAAGCGGCTTCTGGCGCGCAGCGACTACGATGACCACCTCCAGATTTTCAATATAGCCAAAGCCGTCGCGCGCTTCAGCATGGGGCTGAGCAAAAAGGACGAGACAGGCAAGCTCATAGACAGATTCCTCGAGCGCATAGAGCAGACCTCCCGCGGGAGGTATTTCGACGATAAGCCGTCTTTCGGCGTGGACGGCGTGTTCGACATCTACGGGATAGTGTCGTTCGTGTTCATTCGCCAGTCGCTGCAGCTGCACGCCAACATGCATTTGCGCGACAGGAAAATCCCGAGCCTGCGCACTTTCGCCGAAAAGTATTTGAGGATACTGCCGGACATCGTGCGCTCCGACGGGCTCGGGTGGGCGTACGGGCGCAATATCGGCGCGTACGGGCAAATGCACTGCATATCGATGATTTTGCAGGCCATGCGCGACGGCTGGATCTCCGAGGACAAAATGCCCGAGTACATGGATATCCTCCGCCGCCTCTTCCAGTTCTTCTTCATGACGTACCTCGACCAGGAGCACGGGTACCTCGTAATCCGCGACGGCGAGCGCAGCGCGGACGCCTCCTGCACGACCCGCATGGCCAATTTCGACGCCGCCCGCTACCTTTGCCAGTGGGCGCGCCTCGCCAAAACCGTCGGCCGCAGGCTCGAGCCCAAGAGCTCCGTACCGTCCTCCTACGGCAAATATGTGATGCTCGACAACTCCCCGCGCAAGGAGCAGGGGCTTTTCATATATATGAACGCCGACACGGGTCTGCACGTCCATCTTCCGCTCTCGGCCCCCGGAGCGCGCGACACTTCGTCGTCCCTCGCCTTCCCGCACATGCCCGGCGTGTTCGACTGGCCGGCGGGCAAATACTTCCCCGTGCTCGTCCCGGAACTCACTTTCGGCGACAAGGTGACGACGCCCTCCTACTACGGAAGGCGCTGCACCTCGGGGCTCGGGCTCAGAAACTCCTACTTTTTCAGGTACGAGCAGCCGGATCTCGTCACGTCTGACGGCGAAATCGTCAAGGGGCTTGGGTCGTGCAAAGTTTCGTGGTCGTTTTCGGGCAACAAGATCGTCGGGGACTTTGTGTATTCCGTCCCCAACCAGACGACCCTCGACAAGATGCGCCTCGCGGTCGCCATCGGCTCCCCGCACTCCGAATACCATGTGCCGATGTCGTTTGCGATAGGCCAGAACGGCCTCGGGGTCAGCATAGAAAAGGACGATTTCCAGGGCAACTGGCTCGATACGGAGGTTGTGACCAGCGACCCGCAGTACCGTTCATATTGGGGCAACATACACTATTTGCAGGTGTACGCGCGCGAAAGGCCGCTCGTCATGCGTCCGGGGCTCCAGTACAGGATAACGCTTGCGCTGGATCCTGACATCGCGTTCGCGGAGTAGGAATCCGCCGCCGCAAAAACGCCGCCAAAGGCGCCAAAGAAGCTCTTCCGAAACGTTCGGAGGGGCTTTTTTTGCGCAGAAATTTCCCGCGGATTCCCCCGCATTTTTCTGGCGCGGGAAAAACAAACAATCTGATGCCCGCGGCGCCTTACGGCAGACCCTGCGCGGGGTTCTTTTATTTTGTCGGCGGCGCTTATGGAAAGCCCTGAAATCAGGCCCGCGCCGCGCGCATGCGCAATGCGCCGCATGCATTGTTCGGAGCGCGCCGCGGCGGGCCGGGGGAGTTTGTATCGTGAAGTTTGATTTTGGAAAAATGAACCGGTATTTGGAAAAAGTCTAAGGAGTATTGCAAGGGCGTTTGGGGAGGTTTCAAAGGGCAGCAATCCCTGTTAAACTTGGAAGCGGGAGAGCTTCGGACTTGCAGGGCAGGGGGCTGCGCGCAATCTCGTGGACGCCGTTGTCGGCGCCGCAGGAGACTTTTGGGCCGGCGTAAACGGGCCGTTCGCCCGCCGCAACTTTTGCCTTCCATCGGGCGGGCGCGATTGCCGTCTCGCGCGAGATGCCGTTGCGCTTTGCGCCCGTATGCTGTTGCGGCCGCAGTCGCTTAAATCCGGAAAAACCGTGTGAAACGCCGCTCCTTTGCGCGTAATGGCCCCGCATTTTTTCACGGCGCGCGCCGAGCGCGAGCGCGGCATATGACTCCGCCGCTTTCAGCGCCAGGTTGCAGTCCGGGTACAATGCGCCGCCGTTGAGGACTTCAAGAAATCGGGAGGCGCCGTGAATATATGTCGTATATGACCTATCTTTGCGTTTGTTTGCCCACAACATGTGGGCGTTTTTGAATCCATAGAATCAGCCCCAGCCCTTGGCGCCATCGCCCGTATTCAATCTCCTGACCACAGTTTGAAAAATATCGTGAAATCGTATGATTATAGGCTACTTCTGCTGCGGTTCTTTGCCCCCGGAAATTGGCAAATGCAAGTGCGGTAACATAGCCTCGGGCAACGCTTGGCATTTTGCAAAAAAAAAGACATCAGTTGCGAACACCTTGTCAATTGCAAGGTTCGCCATAATAGACTATTCCGTCCGCCCCAACTATCCTTTGCGCTTCTCCGAAGGCGGCATCTACGCCGCGAGAAAAATGGCGTTGCAGCGTCTCCCTTTCAAAGTCCTTGCAAGCCCGTTGCAGGGGCTATTTATTTTCAATCCGGGCGTGATTGCGATTACGGATTGGGCGCCAAAACTCGGAGCGGGGTAAAAAACCTTTCCAAATCTTGCTTCATTGAGTGGCGGCGCAAAAGTTTCCAAATTCAATTCCAGGCGCAAAATCCGCCCCAAAATCTTTAATTTCCCATTATTTCCCGCCGTTTTCCGTTTCCAATCTCATTTTTTGACATAAAGGCTCCGCGTCTTCCGCGGATTTTCGCAAAAAAACGCCCGCCCGGAATGCCCGGATACAGGCGCATTTGCAAATTGGGCTGTCGGCGGAAAGCGCGGCTAATAGCGGTCGTCCTCGTCGTCGAGAGACTCCATGTCGTCGTCGCGCGCGCGGTAGTCTTCGTACTCGTCGTCTTCCTCGTCGTCATCGTCCCACTTCATCGTGTCGTCCTCTTCGAGGTCTTCGTCGTCCTCGTCGGGCAGGTCTTCTATTTCGTCGTAGGTTTCCTCGTCCCCGGAATTGCGCTTTTCGTCGTTCTCGTCATCGTCCTCCTCTTCGAGCGAATAGCCCTCGGGGACGTATTCGAGTATGTCCATGACTTCGTGGAAAACGTGCATCGCGCGGCCTTCCATGTAGTCGTTGGAGTAGTTTTCGCGTATTTCCTCTTCGAGGTCGTCTATGGCGACGTCCTTCTCGAAGCGGAAGGTGTCGTTGAGCATCTTGACCTGTATGCGCGTGATGTGGTCGAGAAATTCGGCGTAGGGCGAGCGCTCGTCGTCGAGCGTGTCGGGAAGCAGAAAGAGCTGCTGGTCGTCGGCGTCGTACGGGGAATCCGTCGTGCGGACGAGCCTGACTTCGTTTTTGGCGGTTTTTTTGTCTATCGAAAACGGTATGAAGGCCTTTTCCACCACGGATTCGTCGAGGCCGTACTCTTTGAGCCCGTCGAGCGTTTCGAGCATGTGGGCGGCCTGGCGCGGGTCTATCACGCTGAGACCGTCGATGTCCCAGTTTACCTTGTCGCTCGTTTCGCAGACCCACCAGTTGAGATCCTTGCCGAGGCGCACTTTGCACCAGTTCAGTTTGGGGGAAATTTTTGCCATATCTTTTCTTGGGCAGGGAAATATTTCAGTTTGCCGCGCGACTTCAAGCTTTTTTTGGGCCGTCCGGCTTTTCCCGAAATCCGCCCGCGAGCGTCGGCGCGCACGACAGGCAGAAAAGCGCCGCGCAGGCGCCGGCAAACCAGTCGCCGTATTCCACGTACATTGTCCGCTTCCCGGCGAAATTTTTGTAGAACACGACGTCCGAGTAGCCCGCCCCGCGGAAGTATATGGAGCCCGAGTCGTCGAGCATGGGCGACGGGCGCGCGGGGCGCAGCGTCCGCCCGTCAACGGGGCGCCCGCCCTCGTCCGACACGTCAATCACCGGGGCGGGGGAGGGGGTGGAGGCGTCCCAGACTCTGCCGTCGGCGCCCCTCAAAACGAAGGACGGGCGCATTCTCCCGTACTGGTCGAACACGGCGCTGAGCCCGTTGTTGGAGGAGCGCACGAGCGGCCTGCGCGTGGCCGCCGCCTGCAATGCCGCGTGCGCCGCGTGCTGCCACGCGCCGCCCTCGCGCCCGTACCATGAGTCGTTGGTGCAGACGAAGAGTATGTCCGCTCCGTTTCGAACCATGCGCCGGCCGAGCTGCGGAAATATGTCCTCGTAGCATATCATGGGGCCGATTTTGTAGTCTTTGCCCGCTATGCGCGCGGTTATGGGGGTTTCGGAGTCCCCGCGCGCCATGTCGCCCGCCGGAACGACCTTGCCGAGGAACGAGGCCCACCGCGGGACGTATTCCCCGAAGGGGACGAGCTTGCGCTTGCCGTAGAATTCTTCCGATAGCCCCGTCTGCGGCGAGACGAAAAACGCCCCGTTTTGCGCCTTTTTGGAGTCGGCGAAATACGCCATGTTGCCCATCAGTATCGGGAGGCCGGAGGACTTTGAGAGGCTCTCTATCCATTCGCGCATCGGGGGGCAGCCGATTACCGGCCAGCGGGGGGGCGTGGCGGCCTCCGGCCAGAGGGCGACGTCGGCGCGCGCGGATTTCAGGCCCTCGGTCAGGCGGGAAATCACCCGCATGTTGTCCTCCGCGAGGGCGTCGTCCCATTTCAAAATTCCGGCGAAGTCCGTCTGAACCATGCCGGCGCGGAAGGCGTGCTCCTCGTTGGCGCGCGCGGGCAGGTTTCTGACGTACGCGAAGAGGCCCGCCATGGCGAGGAATATTGCGGCGTAGATTTCGGGGCAGAATCTCCCGAAGGGCGGGCGGGCCGAGAAATTCCCGGATATTTTGAATTTCTGCCGCGCGTAGAGCCGCCATATGTATTCGGCCGCGGCGAGGTTGAAGAATATGACGGCAAACGACACGATCCACACGCCTCCGAATTCCGCCGTCTGGATAGCCGCGGGCCTCCTCCACTGCGAGTGCGCGAGCAGCAGCCACGGAAAGCCCGTAAACAGGTGCGCCCTCAGCCATTCAAGGCACACCCACGCGCCGGCGATCCCCCCGTAGCGCAGCAGCCTTTTGGCGGGGTCGTCGCGCAGGCCGGGCAGGAGTTTTGGCAGCAGCGCGAACCACGGCCACACGAATAGCCCGGAGACCGCCAGCGGCAGCAGGAGAGCGGCGGCCCAGCCCGCCGGCGGATAGACGTGCCTTAGCCACGCCAGCATTGCCGCCCACGCGGCGTAGGAAAACGCGAAGGTGGATATGAGCCACAGCGCGCCGCCGCGGGGGTTGGCCTCTCCGCGCCCCGCTGCGCCCCCGTCCTCCCCGCAGGGGATTTCGAGAAGTTCCGGCCCGTCGCGCCTCCTGCGCCGCGCCGCGGTTTCAGGCGGCTCCGGCGCGGGGATTTCCGAGAAGAGCGAACGGGCGGCGAGGATCGCCGGAACGGCGAATATATAGGCGCATTCGGCGATTCCCCACGGCTCGAACGACGCCGCGTAGAGGAAAAAGGAAAACGCCACAGCCATGAGGCGCGCGGCATTTTTCATTTTTGCCTCCCCTACCATTTAACCAGCCGCCAGCCCTCGTTGCGAATGAGCGGCTCGGCCTTTTTGAATTTCATTTCGGCCTCTTCGCCGTTTTTGGCTATCACAACCGTGTCGTTTCTGCCGATTTTGGGGAGCTCCATTTTGCGCCCTATGTCCGGCAGCCTTATCTCCTTTTTGGGCGCGGGGCCCGACTGTCCGGCCGCCGCGGCGCCCGCGTCCGCGCGCTCCGCCGAAGCCGCCGCGTCGGCGCGGTCGCTGAACTTGCGCTGCATTTTCTCTATCATGGCCTGCAACACCTCGAGGCTCGACGCGCTCCGGAACAGCCCGAGGCACACGTCGTTTCTGATCTTCGACATCAGCGACTCGAAATATTTGAACGCCTCGCTCTTGTACTCGTTGAGCGGGTCTTTCTGCCCGTATCCGCGCAGGCCGATGCTGCGGCGCAGGTCTTCCATCTCCGTGAGGTGGTCCTGCCAGTTTTTGTCGAGCGCGCGCAGCAGGACGAACCTTTCAATGGCTTTCAGCGCGGCGGGATCCTCGACTTCCTCGCGGATTTTGTAGACGGCCTCGATTTCCCCGACGATTGCCTCGCGCATCTCGTCGGCGGATTTGCCTTTGAGCTGTTCTGGGATAAGGGCTATCGGGAAGCGGCTCGTCACCCAGCTGCACAGCGCCTGGTAGTCGGCTTCCTGGGCCGATTCCGGCGTCGGAATAGCCGAGGCTATGCGCTCGTCGAGCTCGTCCCTTATGAAGTCGAAGAGCATCGGGCGAACGTCGGCGTCGGAGAGGGACTCGTTGCGCAGGCCGTAGATTATTTCGCGCTGCTTGTTGAGGACGTCGTCGAACTGCAGCATTCTCTTGCGGCTCGAATAGTGCTGGTTTTCGATGGTCTTTTGCGCGCGCTCTATCGAGCGGTTGAGCAGCGGGTGGTCGAGCGGCACCCCCTCCTGGAAGGTCTTGTTGAGGATTTTTGCCATCGGGCTGTTGCCGAATATGCGCATCAGGTCGTCCTCGAGGGAAATGAGGAACTTGGATACGCCCCTGTCGCCCTGGCGCGCGCAACGCCCGCGCAGCTGCCTGTCGATACGGCGCGACTCGTGGCGCTCGGTGCCGAGCACGTAGAGCCCGCCGAGCTCTTCGACGCCCTCGCCGAGCTTGATGTCCGTGCCGCGCCCGGCCATGTTGGTGGCGATGGTGACCACCCCCCTTTCGCCCGCGCGGGCGATGATGTCGGCCTCCTGCTCGTGGAGCTTGGCGTTGAGGACGGTGTGGGGGATTTTATAGCGGTCGAGCATGCGACTGAGGACTTCGCTCGCCTCGACCGACGCCGTGCCGACCAGCACCGGCTGCCCGCGCTCGTGCGACGCCTTTATTTCCTCTATCGCCGCCTTGTATTTTTCGCGGCGCGTCTTGTAGATGACGTCGTTTTTGTCGATTCTGCGGCACGGCTTGTTCGTGGGAATGGCCATGACGTTGAGCCCGTAAATGTCGTGAAATTCCTGCGCCTCCGTCTCGGCGGTGCCCGTCATGCCGGCGAGCTTTTCGTAGAGGCGGAAATAGTTCTGAATCGTGATGGTGGCGTAGGTCTTTGTCTCCTTTTCTATGGCGACGTTCTCCTTGGCCTCGACCGCCTGGTGGAGGCCCTCGCTCCACCTCCTGCCGTACATTATGCGCCCGGTGTTGGGGTCTACTATGTGAACCTTGCCGCCCTGCACGACGTATTCGACGTCCTTTTCGTATATCGAGTACGCGCGCAGCAGCTGGCTTACGCAGTGGATGTCCTCGGAGAGCGCGATGAATTTGTCCTCGGCGCGCAGCTTGGCCTCCTGCTTTTCCTGCGGCGACATCGACTTGTCGGAGTCGATTTCGACAAATATGGTCGGAAGGTCGGGCAGAACGAACGCGTCGGGGTTTTCGGGGTGGACGGCGTTGCGCCCCTTTTCGGTCAGGTCGCTGGTAAGCTGCTTTTCGTCTATCACGTAATAGAGCTCCTCCTTGCGGCGGAAGCGCTCCTCCTTGCGGAAGTCGGCGGCCATTTCCATGTCGATTTTGTCGAGCCTCTTGCGGATGTCTCCGTGCTCCATGAGCTGCCTCAAAATCCTGTTCTTGGGCGCGCCCATCTTGACCTGCCAGAGCTTTATGATGTCCTCCTCCGAGAGCTCAGCGCCGTCCTTCTCGAGCGCGAGAACGCCGTTTGCGAGCCTGTTGCAGAGCTGCGTCTGGAGTTTCACGACGCGCTCGATGTGCGGTTTGAGCGCCATGAATGGAGGGTTGCGATCCTCGTCGACGGGGCCGGAGATGATCAGCGGCGTGCGCGCCTCGTCTATGAGTATGGAGTCCACTTCGTCGACTATGCAGTAATAGTGCCCGCGCTGCACCTGGGCGGCGGCGGAGGTCGCCATGCCGTTGTCGCGCAGGTAGTCGAAGCCGAATTCGCTCGCCGTGCCGTAGGTGATGTCGGCCTTGTACGCCTCGGCCTTTTCGGCCATGTCCTGCATGTTGTATATCCACGACACCGACACGCCGAGAAATTTGTAGAGGTGCCCCATCCACTCGGAGTCGCGCTTGGCGAGGTATTCGTTGACTGTCACGAGGTGGCAGCCCCTGCCGGTTATGGCGTTGAGGTAGAGCGGCAGGGTGGAGACGAGCGTCTTGCCCTCGCCCGTGGCCATTTCGGCGATCATGTTTTGGTGGAGCGCTATGCCGCCTATGAGCTGGACGTCGTAGTGAACCATCTCCCATTTGATGTCGTGCCCGCAGACGGTGACGGTTTTCCCGCAGAGGCGGCGCGCGGCGTTCTTGACCGCGGCGAAAGCCTCAGGCAGAATGGAGTCGAGCGATTCGCCGTTGGCGTATCTCGCGCGGAATTCGTCGGTTTTGGCGCGGAGCTGCTCGTCGGCGAGCGACTGGTATTGCTCCTCGATTTTGTTGATTTTTGCGACTATCGGGCGGGCCCTTTTGTAAAATCGCTTGTAGTGGCTGCCCGCGAAAAGTTTCAGGATTTTTGCTATCATGGGGTTTTGCGCCTCGTCCGGCGCGCAATGTGTTCTAATGGATATGGACGCCGCATACGTCGGAGCGGGGGCGCGCGGCCGCGCCCCCCGCCGCCGGAGGAACCCTCCGGCTCAGGCGGCGGACGGGGCCCTTATCGGGTTTGAGCGCCCGAAAGTTTTAAGGCTGAACGCAAAATTTCCGGTTTGCCCGCGGGCGGCTTCGCGGAAATCCGCGCGGAGGGCGTGCGGCGGCGGCTGTTCGCCGTCGCAGAAAAATTCCGTCTGCGCCGAATATTGCGCCGCCGCCTTTTCGGATTTGGGCGCGCGCGCCATGCGCTCCTTTGCCCTGTTTTTGCGCGGATCCTCGGAACGGGCGCAGGTTTCCGCAGTTCGGGATACCCCGGGCAAAAAGGCGTCCTCGGAATACGCGCCGGGGCGCGCTTCGGACTTTTCCGCGCCGCACAGGGCGTGCATGCACGCGACCGCAAAGCCGAGCGCAACCGACACCCCGTGTACAATTTTTGCCATATTCCGAAAAAAGATACGCTTTTGAGCCGGCTTGCCAAGTTTTTATTTTCCAGCCGCTACCTGGTCGCCCCCCAGCGCGAAGTGAACGGATAGAAAATTATCAGCGACTTCCCGACCAGAGCCTTTGCCGGCACCTGCCCCCAGTAGCGGCTGTCGAGGGAGTTGTGGGAATTGTCGCCCATGGCGTAGTAATGGTCCTTTTCGACTTTCACGCCCTTGCCGCCGGCGAGCGCGCCGTCCGCCGAGTACCCGCCGTACAGGCCCTCCTTTTTGGCGTTTTTGTCGAACGCCGGAGATCCGGTTATGGGCCTGCCGTTGCGCAGCAGCGCATCCCCCTCCACTTTCAGCTCGTCGCCGCCCGTCCCAACGAGCCTCTTTATGTAGTACTTGTCGTCGGGAACCCCGTTGTTCATGGCGGTCATGCCGTCGCAGTACTTCGTCAGGAACACTATGGAGTCCCCGACTTTCGGCCTTTTGAAATTGTACGTGAACCTGTCCACGAAGAGCATGTCGCCGCTTAAAATGTCGAAATTTATCACGCGGTCGCCCTTCTTGACGGGGCCGTAGTTTATGAAGAGCCTGCCGTCCTTCGAGACTATCATGTTGCGCTCGTGCGCGGCGTTCAGGTACCCTATTATGTCCTTGGCTCCCCCTATCGGCAGGGCCTCCGCTATCACGGAGTCGAGGGAAAAGTCCGCCGGCAGGTTCAGCTCGAGGGGGCGCCCGCCCACCTCGAAGCGGTACTGCCTTTCGCGCGCCGGCCAGAGACCTAAGTATTTGCGCACGTTTTTCTCCTCAAAGCTCAGAAACCCGCCCCTAAACCGCGCCGTCTGCGGCGAGTTTATCTCGAGCAGCATGTCGCCGTCCGCCGGGGCTTCGAGCGAATAGTTGCCCGCCCCTTTCAGGAGGAGCCTCGCGGCGCGCTCGGGCAGGCCGGGGGCGTCCTCGCCGGGCGCGTAGGCCTCGGCCGTCATTCCGTAAAACGACGGGTACATGGAGTTTGTCGGTATCTTAAACGGCTGCAAAAAGAAGCTGCGTATCCCGAGCGCGACTATTCCGACGACTATCACCGTGTCCACGTTTTCCGTCCACGACGACGCGGGGTAGACCCTGCCGCCGCACTTTTTCATCAGCTTTTCGAGCCTCTGCGAGAGTTCGTCGTACTCTTTCGTGCCGACTTTCCCGTCGAGTATGGTTTCGTCGAGCTCTTTTATCATGCCGCCGAGGCTTTCGGCGTCCGCGGTGTCCATGACGTCCCTGCGGTAGTTGTAAACCTTGCACGCGGTCTCGAAGAGCAGCTTGGCGCTCTTCGTCTTCCTGTCCCTGAAAATCCCGAACATTTTTTCTTTTGGTTGATTGTTTGAATTGCCCGTTGCGTCCGCCCCGCGCGCCTTTTCCCGTCTGCCGCGCGGAGGCCCGGCCCCGCGAGGGGTTGAAGCCGGCCGCCTTTCCCCGGCGGCTGCGGAAATTACGCGTTCGATTTCAGCACCTTTACAAACGCCTCCTGCGGAATCGAGACCTTCCCTATCTGCTTCATGCGCTTTTTGCCCTCCTTCTGCTTTTCGAGCAGCTTTTTCTTTCGGGTGATGTCGCCGCCGTAGCACTTTGCCGTCACGTCCTTCCTAAACGACCCGATGGTCTCCCTTGCGATGATTTTTCCGCCTATGGCCGCCTGTATTGCGACCTTGAACATCTGGCGGGGCAGGATATCCTTGAGCTTTGCGCAGAGCATCCGCCCCTTGCCCTCGGCTTTGTCGGCGTGGACTATCGAGGCAAACGCGTCTATCTGCTCGCCGTTTATGAGAATGTCGAGCTTCACGAGCTTCGACTGTTTGTAGCCCGCCATTTCGTAGTCGAGGCTTCCGTACCCGCGCGTTATGCTTTTCAGCCTGTCGTTGAAGTCTATGAGGATTTCGTTGAGCGGCAGGGTGCAGAATAGCATCACGCGGGTGTCGTCTATGGTGTCGGTGCGCTCGCAGAAGCCGCGCTTTTCGGACACGAGCGCGAGCATGTCGCCTATCGATTCCGTGGGTATCAGAATGCTTGCCTTTATCATGGGCTCGTATATGGCGGCGATGTCCGTGGGCTCGGGCAGGCGCGAGGGGTTGTCGATTTCAATCTGCGAGCCG
>DBGCYC010000129.1:0-7429 GCA_048390825.1 Candidatus Merdousia sp. | reverse complement strand
GGTGCCGCTTCCTTTGAAGGGCTGCGCCCTTACGCCTATCGCTCCGCGATTAGGCTATCCCTTTATAAATATATAAAAGGCGCGGCCGAAGCGCACTTGTGGTACGCGAGGGTGCGGCTTGTTCCGTAGCAACGCTGCCCCGCGCCAAAAGCATTCGCCAAATCGAGGGGCGCGTCGCTTAGAAAGGAGGAACTGTCGCCCCCTTTGGCATTTCCGCAAGCGGATATTGCCAATCGTCTCTTGTTTTCGGATTTAGGTTAGGTTCAGGCGAGTATAGGAAAACCCCTGAGGGCGCGTGGTGTATTTGACATATGAGAGCGCTATCAGGGATTTTCATAACAGCGCTATTTTCCAACCCTTTCTCCCCCCCCTCGGGCGCGTCAAACTGCCGCTCAGGCGAGTATTTAAGTGAGGCCGCCGGTGGGAGCGTACAAATGGTACGTGACCAGTGGCGGCCTCACTTAAAACGGAGCATCAGCGGTGGTTTCACGCGCCCCGAGTTGAATCAAAATTAGTTGGAGACGGGGTATTTGCCCTTAACAAACGGAGCCTTTTTGAGATAGTCGATGCTCTTTTGTATGCTCACGGCGGGGGTGAAGCTGTAGCGTTCCACCTCCACGACGGGGTATTCCATGCCCGCGTCGGCCGCATGCTTGAAGATGGCGTCGAAGCCGACCATGCCGCTCTCGCCGAGCTCCTTTTCGTCCTTGATGTGCAGGAGCCTGAAACGCTTGGGATATTTTTTGAAATAGTCCACGGGCGCCTTCTGCCCCCTAACCGTCCAGTATACGTCCATTTCAAAGAACACGAGGTCGGGGTCGGTGTTTTCGAGCATGTAATCGTACATGACCTTGTCCTCCACCTTCTGGAATTCGTGCGCGTGGTTGTGGTAGCCGAAGGAAATGCCGGCGGCCTTGCACCTCCTGCCGATTTCGTTGTAGTAGTCGCAATAGGTTTTGAGATCCTTGAGGGTCTTGGGGACGCTCATCCACGGCGCGACGATGTATTTCATGCCGGCGGCCTTGTGGGCGGCTATGCATTCGTCCCACCATTTCATGGACTCGGAGAAATCGCCCGTTTCGAGCTCCTTCTTGGAAAGCTGCTTTGCCGTGTGCGAGGAGAGGACTTTCATGCCCGCGGCCTCTATGCCGGCCTTGAATTCTTCGGGGGTTTTGCCGTAGAACTTGCCGCCGCCGTATCCCGCAGCCTCGACCGCCGTAAAGCCCATTTCTCCGAGCTTCTTTATGGAGCCGTCGTAGTCCTTTTTGATGTCGTCGCGCATGGAGTACATCTGGACTGCGATGTTCTTTCTGGGAGCCTTTGCACAGGCGGAGTCCGTCGCGCAGCCCGCCATAGCGAGGGCGGCCGCGGCGATTACGAGAGTCTTTATATTCATCATATATTTTTTTTACGTTTGTTCGTTCGGCGGAGGCGCAGGGCGCCCCGCGCTTTCTTTGCGGACAGGAATGGAAACACAAAACCCGCGCCCTGTCACGCATTTTTTGACTTCCCGACCGGGAGGAATGCGGCGCGCGAAAAAAAACGCCCCGCGCTTCCCGGGAAAAATCCCGGCGCGCCCCAAAGAGAAAAAAAACGTTCGACCGCAGGCCGCGAAAATGTTAGCGCATTTGAATCACATTATACATGAAAACGCGCAAATGTATTGCAATAGCGGCGGCGGTTTTTGCCGGAACCGCCGCGTTCGGCGAAGACGCGGGTGCGGGCATGAGGGTTTCCGACGCCCTCAGGGCGCTCTGGAACGACCCGTTTACAAAGGCCCGCATAGAGCGCGGCATAGAGGAAAACCGCAAGGGAGACTTCAAAATATCGTTCGACAGGCCGGTGGAAAACCTTAAAGCCGAGCTCGTCCGCCACGAATTCGTGTTCGGCGCGCCCACGATGGCGCTGGCGGCCACGCAGGGAAAAGACGGCGGAATGGACATGGAGAGGGTCGGGAAGATGAAGAAACTCGTATGGGGGGATCTCTTCAACGGCGCGACCGTTTCGACGCTGTGGAAGTTCTACGAGCCCGAGCCCGGGAAGTACAGGTTTGAAAAGGACGCCCCGTTCATGCGCTTCCGCCCCGCGCCGGCGTTCGTGCTCGACGAATTGAAGGATCTCGACCTCACATACCGCGCGCACTGCCTTGCGTGGTTCAACAGGCAGTGGCATTTCCCCGACTGGGTGGAAAACACGGGGAACGCGAGCGCGGCTGCCGGCGACAGGTATTTCAGAAAGCTGTGCGAACGCTTCGGGGAAGAAATACCGCACTGGAACGTGGCCAACGAATTCTGCACTTTCTACGACGCCCGAACGCGCAAATACATGCACAAAGACCCCGTTTACAGGGCGTTCGCCGAGGCGCGGAAGCGCCTTCCCGAAAGCGCGGCGCTCGCATACAACGAGCTCACCGACGCGTGGGAGGACGGATACAGAAACCGCGAGTACAGCCCCCTCTACATGCTCGTCCAAAACCTGCTCCTGCGCGGGTGCAAGGTTGACGAAATAGGGCTGCAGCTGCACGTGTTTTCCGAAAGGCTATGGGCGGACATTCTGCAGGGGCGGGCGTTCGGCCCCGAATTCATGTTCGCCGTGCTCGACCTGTACTCCGAGCTCGGGCTGCCGATACAGATAACGGAAATCACCATACCCGGGCTTCCCGACGGCCCCGGGGGCGAGGAAAACCAGGCGTATGTAGCCGAAAATTTCTACCGGCTGTGGTTCAGCCACCCGAACGTCCGCTCGATAACCTGGTGGCACACGGTGGACGGCACGAGCAGGGCCGAGGGCAAATGGAAGTCCGGCATACTGGCTTTCGACTTCAAAAAGAAAAAGTCCTACGAAGTTCTGCGCAGGCTGATAAAGGAAGAATGGACGACGAAGGCGGCCGCGCAATCCCCCGCGCAATCGCTCGCCTTCCGCGGGTTCTACGGCAAGTACAAAATTTCGTACTCCTCCGGCGGGAAACCCCGCGAGATCGTCCTGCCCCTGCACGAAAACGGCGCCAGGGAATACGCGCTCAAAGCGGAGCCCGCCGACGCAAAAAAACTTTCAACCGACTAAACAAAAACGCCAACCGCACAAACGCAATATGAAAGAGATCACAATACCGGCCGTCGCGGCGGCGGTTTTCGCGCTCGCCTCGGCGGGCGCGAACGCCCTTCCCGCGCCGGCGACCCCGAACCCGGGGCTCAAATACTACTATCCCGTAAAAAAGAGCGCAAACCCCGCCGAAAGGGAATTCGACGTCGTGGTGTACGGCGGGACGCCCGCCGGCGTAGGGGCCGCCGTCCAAGCCAAAAGAATGGGCAAGAGCGCGGCGCTCTACGTATTCCGGCGCCACGTCGGAGGGCTGACTTCCGCCGGGCTCACCGAAACCGACATCGGCAAAAAGAGCGCCATCGGCGGCATGGCCGTCGAGCTCTATAAAAAAATCGGCAGAATGTCCGGCTTCCGTCCGTCGGAGGCGGAGAGGGCGTTTTTGGAGCTCCTCGACGAGGCCGGGGTTCCCGTATTCTTCGAGCACAGGCTCGACAGGGTCGAGAAGAATGGCGGCAAAATCGAAAAGATTGTCTTTGAAAACGGGGACAGCGCAAAGGGGAAAATGTTCGTCGACGCGACCTACGAGGGCGACCTCATGGCGAAAGCCGGGGTGTCCTACATGGTCGGGCGCGAGGACAACGCGCGCTTCGGGGAGAAATACAACGGCATATACTTCTCAAAGCACAGCCACATACCGAGGTTCGCAGTCGACCCGTACAGGGTTCCGGGAGACCCGTCGAGCGGCCTCATAGAGGGAGTGAGCGGCGCGAAAGCCGACGGGCTCGGCAGGGGCGACAAAAAACTGCAGTCCTACTGCTTCAGAATGTGGGCGACAAAAAAGGGCGAAAAGGTTCCCTGGCCCAAGCCCGAAAACTACCGCCCCGAGAGGTATGAGCTGCTCAGGCGCTACGTGAACTCCGCCCCGTCGGCAGACTTCTGGGATCTGCGCTACCGCCACGGCCCCGTCAAAATCAACGAGGGCGACTGCAACAACGCGGGCCCGATTTCAATAGACCACGTCGGCGCGAATTTCGGGTGGGCCGATGGCTCGTACGAGGAGCGCGAAAAGATCTTCCAGGACCATGTCAACTACCAGCAGGGCTTCATGTACTTTCTGGCCAACGACCCGTCAGTCCCCGCCGGGCTGCGCGAGAGGGTGGCAGCCTACGGCCCCGAGGCCAACGAATTTCCGGAGACGGGGCACTGGCCGCACGAGCTCTATGTGCGAGAGGCGCGCAGGCTGCTTTCCGACTACGTGATGACGCAGGCCAACTGCACGCTCGAGAGAACCGCCGAAGACTCCGTGGGGCTCGGCAGCTACCAGATGGATTCGCACCACGTCGAGAGGGTCGTAAAGGGCGGGAAAGTCGCGGTCGAGGGCGGGTTCGAGAAGCCTGTCAGGCAGTCCTACCCCGTCAGCTACAGGAGCATCGTCCCGAAAAAGTCCGAATGCGAAAACCTGTTCGTGCCAGTCGCGCTCTCGGCCTCGCACGTGGCGTTCGGTTCGATAAGAATGGAGCCGGTGTTCATGATTTTAGGGCAGAGCGCGGCCACGGCGGCTTCAATGGCCATAGACGAAGGCCGCGCCGTACAGGACGTGGACTACCCGAAGCTGCGCGAAAGGCTCCTCGCCGACGGGCAGGTTCTCCAACCTCCGCCGCCGCAGAAGAAAAAATAGGCCGGAAAGCCGAAACTCAAAAGGCGGAAAGAATGCTTTCCGCCTTTTTTTCGCGCCTCCCGGAAGCGCCGCGTCACTTCAAACCGGCGAGAAAATCCGATAGCTCGTCGAACATTCTTTCCGCCGAACCGTACACAATTTGGCAGTCGAGCTTTTCGGCGGAGCAGATTTCCGCGAATTTCTCGCAGAATTTCGGAGAATGGGTCGGGTCTTTGGAGACCTCCCCGGCGGCCTCCCTCCTGAAATTTTGGAGGAAAACCTTTTTCGGGCTCCCGCGCTTTGCGGCCGCCCCGACAAGCCCGGCAGGCGAGTATTTTTTTATCTGAGGCAAAAGTTCTCCGCGGCAGGCGAGCCACTCTTCAAAATTCCCCTTCCCGAATGCGTGCGCTCCGTAGGTTATGTTCGGGATCCATTCGCGCATCTGCGCCGGGTCGAGGGAGGTCTGAGGAATGTTTACGCCTATCGCGGCGACGCTTTCGCAGTCCGGCGAAAGCCCGGCATAGAGCGCGGAGCACGCGCCCGCAGACCCGCCGCTCACGGCGATTTTATCGGGGTCGATATTCCACCTGCCGGCGTTTTTCTTCACAAACTCCACGGCTTTGGCGCAGTCGCCCATTGGCGCCGCGACGGGCGGGAAAACGCCGGCGTCCTCGGCGTCCTGCACGAACCTGTAGCCCGCGGAGACTACGGCCACGCCCTTGGAGAGGATTTTGTCGAGGGAAGCCTCTATAAACCTGTCGGCGATGGCGCCCGCGGCCCAGCCGCCGCCGTGAAAGTATATTATCGCGGGGGATTTTTCTTTCGCGCCCTTCGGCAGCCACACATCGAGCTTGTTTTTGTAGTGCGGGCCGTAGGGGACGTTTTCAAAGTCCGCGGCGCGCACGCGGCACTGCTTTTTCGTCGCGCAGTCAAAGTACGCGTACTCTCCCGCGGGGCGCCTGCCGAAAACGGACGCCACCGCGCGCAGATAGCCGTCCCCGTCGCGGATGTCGGGCAGCAGGTAGGAGCCCTCGGTGTATTCGTTCCAGGCGTTGATGAGCACGGCCTTCGGCCTCTTCGGGTCGGCGAGCGCAAAGGCCCTGGCCTTCGCCAAAATCTCCCGGAATATGTCGGGGGTGTTGTTGCGGAATATCCCGCAGTACGGATATTTTGCGCCCTTCGGCCACGGAAATTCCGCGTCGTTGCGGCACCTCATGGAGGAATCCCAGCCCATCGTGGCTATCGGAATGTCGGGCAGCGGAGATTCCGCCATATTTTGCCAATGCCTCTCGTGGGCGGGCACGGCGTCGGCGTAGTCGTAGAAAATTCCGCCCTCCGGCTCCTTTCCGAGCAAATCCCTATGGTAGGCGTTTATGTTGTACCTCGTCGTGCTTTCAAAGCCGGCGGCTCTCATCGCTTCGGCATCGGACGCGCTTGCGACCATTGCGTTCCAGTGGACGGGGGGCAGGCCGTTTTCGCGCATCGTACCGGCGGCCTCCTCAAAAAGCCTCTTTACGTTTTGCGGGCCCCCGTGCCGCTTTACGAAATCCGGCGCGTTGTATATCGAAAAAAACGGGCGGCCGCCGAATTTGTAGTAATTGGGCTCTTTAAAATAACGGCTTATGCAATAGCCGAGCATGTCGCGGAAGTCTTCTGGAGTGCTCTCGAGCTTCATGAGCGTTTCGCGCGGCCCCGTCGGTTCGGGGCGGAAAGCGTTGACCCTGTCGTGGTGGGCCCACATTATTGCAAACTTCATCTTGTCCCTGTTCGGGGCCTTCAAGAAGCCCTCTTCGAGGGATTCCTGCATCGTGCGCTTCCCGCCGTACCAGTACCAGTCGTAGAGGAACACCGTTATGCCGGCGTTCGAGGCCAGGTCGATCTCCTTGGCGACGTCCGCGGGGTCTTTGCCGTCAAGGTATCCGGTTATCGGGCGGTACGGCAGGCGGTGGCCCCTGAACCGCGGCTTGCCGGTCTTGACGAACTCCCATTCCGTCCAGCCCTTGCCGAACCACTTTTCCCCGTCCGGGTAGACGTGCCAATGGGGGTAGTAGACGCACAAGACGTCAAACCCGCCTTCGGAAGCGCCGCCCTCCGCGCCGTAAACAGCCGGCTGAAAAAGCCGCGCCGCAAAGAAAAAAAACGCCAGAAAGACCGGCGATAAAAGAAAATGTCTCATTCTCATTAAAAAAAAGTTAACGCACTAAGGGCGAAAAGTCAAACGCTTTCCCCCGGGATTTCGGAGAAAATATTTCCTCCGCCGCGCGCTGAAACCCGCGCAACTGCGCGCGCGAACACCCCGCCGCCAAACTGCGCCACAACGCTCGCCCCCGTCACCCCGCGAAATTCGGCGGCGCCCGCACGGAGATTCCGCCTACGCCGCCCGGGAAAACCGGGCGCCAAATTCCGCGCCCCGCCGCGCCGTATAGCCTCGCAATTTTTGAATGGAAAACCGAACGTTTGAGGGAAACGTCCGTTTAGGGAGCTTTTTGGAAGGAGTAGGGGAACCCGGGGAGGTTGCAGGGGAAGTGAAACATATGTTAAAACTGATAAGCGAGCGCGGCGGGTACGTCATTTGCGGGGCGTTTTCCTGACGCACAGCCCGCAGGCGCAGTTTTGGGCGCGGGCGTCGCAGAAAACTTTCGGCTCGGCGTAGATGAGCCGGCCCGACGCCGGCTTTCCATTGCGCGGGCGTGATGCCCTTTCGCTGATTGGTGGCAGATGGTTTGAATA
>DBGCYC010000128.1:0-16594 GCA_048390825.1 Candidatus Merdousia sp. | reverse complement strand
GTACGCTGAACCTCGGGGCGTACAACGGACTGGTGAACGGCGAGCTCTATCTCGGCGGGGCGGGCGGACGGCTTGAAATATCGTCGGCCTCCGGGGAGGGCGGCGTTGGCGCTCTCGCGTTTGAGAACGCGACATTTGAGAGCGGTGCGATAGTGTTTACGATAGAGGAGGCCGGCGCGGACAAGCTTGCGATAAGCGGCGAATTGACGAAGTTTGGGAGCGCGAAAATCGGCGTGGAGTTCGACGCCGATCCGTACGACATCAACGAATGGATACTTGCGAGCGGCGGGGAGTCGATAGAATACGAGCTGATAAGTTTCGGGTCAACGAACGCAAAAGACGGGGATTTTGTGGCGCAGAGCCTCGGCGGCGGAGTGTTTGCGAACCTTTTTATAAGGGACAACGCGCTGTACGTGGAATTTTCCACCGTTCCTGAGCCGGCTATGTTCACCGCGCTGTTCGGGGCTGTTGCGCTTATGTTCGCCGCGCGGCGCGGGCGGAAATGAGTTGGCGCCGAAAATAGAAAAGCGCGGAGGCGGAAACCGCCCCCGCGCTTTTTTATGCGCATGGTAAATCTAAAACGCGAGCGTTGGAGGTTCCCGCCGCGCGCGGGCCGTTTTGAATTGCGGCATGGGCAGAGAGGGATTCCCCGCAAATTTTCATTGGGAATACGCCTCCTGGGAATCTTGTTTTTGAAGAATTATATATCCGGGAGTTTGCATTCTCTTATGCCTTTTATCGCCTTTGCCCGTTGGAGAACGGCTGTCAAACGGTTGTTTCAATGGCCGCGGTTTGCTATGGACACTTCGCTAATATTTGCTGATTCGGTAGCGCGTTGCTTGTCGAAGATAGGATACATTTCCCCGGAGCGATGCGGCCTTGCGCTTGCCAAAAAGCTTTCATTTCAGCAACGGCAGCTGATCCAGCATCTCTTTGATCCGTATGGCGGTACGCGGCATCGGCTCGGCAATGGTCAAGCCTACAATTTCCTTTTCACGTGCGGTCTCGTTTATCACTCGAACCACTTCTGATATTTTCATGCCATTAGGCGCTACGCCCACTGCGGCGATGATTTCTGCAGGGTCGAGCGCGTCCAGGTCAAAATGTATTGCAACTTTTGAAGCTCCGCACGATTTCAGCCATTCCCGTATCGCATGGCTGTCCGCCCGCACTTCTCCGGGCGTCAGATGCTTGATGCCGTATTCTTTCTGCCTTGCTTTGATTTCGTCGCGTTCCCAATCGCGCAAACCGACAAATAGAATTTTTGAAGGGGATATCCGAGCGGGCAGTTCCGAAACGATTTGCTTGTCGCCCAAACCCATGCAGGCTGTTACGGCCATCGCGTGATAGGCCGGATATGCGTCTCCGGGCAAAGTAATGTCCGGGTGCGCATCAATCCAAACCATTGCCACATCGCCGTCGTACCGCCGGGCAAGGTAGGTGAATGGTACGACACTTACCGAACATTCTCCGCCAAGTGTCACAATTTTGTCTGGTGCTTGCACTTTCAGAATGTCCAAAGCGGCTTTGGCCTGGGCGATGATGGTATCTTTGTCCATCACTCCGTCTATAATTTTACGTTCCGCAATGTCAGTTGTCACTGGGACAGTGAATGTCGCCTGCCCGTTGTCCGGAGCAAGGAAGTTCAACAACTGCGCACCGAGATAGTATCCTCTTGATGCCTGTTCAGGGTTCTTGACTTCCGTTATCCATCTGGCGATGTTTCCGCCCTGCCATTGTGGATAAACGAGCCTGATGGTTTTTGTCTGATTTCCCATATTCTTTTCTTTAACAATGTCCTGCGCCTGGGTTGCCGTGGCGATGGCAAAAGCCGCGCCAAATAAATAGCGTTAAGCATAAAAATATGTGCGGGAAGAAAAACAATAATATTATGGGAGCAAATATAAAAGAACGCAATGCGGCGCTTAAAAACAGGCAAAACGTGTTCTTTCGGCTGTGATTTTAATTTTATCGCGCCATTCTCAAAGCCGATTCGACGTTGTTTGCCATGTCCGCGTATCGGTATTCCATACCCGCGCACTTTTCCGGGCGTCCGGTTCCGGAGAGGGCGCCGTATGTCGCGTCTCGTGTAAATTTCGGTTGGAGATTTTGCGTTGGACGCGCCCGACGTTTCCCCTGCCTCCGGGATATCCCTATTCCGCTTCCGGTTCGGATTCGTCGAATACCGGCGTTATGGAGGCTGTCGCGGAATAGGAGACGGAGACTTCCGGCGGCGCCTCCGTCAGCGATTTGCTGGCCAGCAGGAAGATTTCCGTGGTCTTCCCGAAAATCGTTACTGGCACTTTCGCGTGGAGGTCGAGCAGGTGTTCGGGGCCGTAGAGCGCGGAGCTCGAGAGCAGCAGCAGATCCTCTCCGAAATATATGTTGAGCGGAAACGCGAACATTCTTTCCGCGTAGTCTTCCGGAGGGTTTTCCTCCGGCAGCATTACGGGATAGTATACCGTGAACCCGTAGTGCGGCGTGTATTTTTCGCGCTCCATTTCAAGCAGCGTCACACGGTTTGCCGCGCATCTTCTGTACGGCTCGAGGCTTGCGGTGCAGCCGGCCGAAGGGCGGAGGTCGTCGTAACGCTCGTCGATGTCGGCGTACACGGTGTCTCCCGCGGAGTATTTCACCGAGACGGACATGTCGAGCTCGAGGCTTTTGAGCGACCAGAACACGCGCACGGCTTCCGCGAGCGTGAATGGCCCGAGGGCGGTTTCGCCCTCGGCGACCGCCTCCTCTTTCGGCGGGGCGGGGAAGGGCGCCGGGAATACGAAGCTCTTCACGCTATTCCTCCTCCACGGGCTCCGTCATGAGCGCGGAAGCCTTTGCGAGCCTCGCGTTTTTCACGACGTATATTTCGCGCATTTTTGCGGCCCCCTTGCCGTCGAGCGACCGGGCGTCGAGCTCTATCGCCCCCGGGCTTTCCTCTCCGCCGGATTTGACCACGAGTTTCGAGTACCCGGCATCTCCCTGGCCGCCGTCGCTTTCGGGGTCCGTTCCCGAGAAGTACACCCTGTTCGCCGCCGAAACGCCGCCGCTCTTGGAGCTGTTGGAGTACGGGACGACGCGCGGCCTGCCTATCCTGAACATCTCCGATATCTTGTCCGGGTACAGGTGGGTCGGCGGGCCGAATTTCACCGTGAGCGTCCCTTTCTCGATGTCCTCGACCGTCGAGCACACCGGGGAGTCCATCGTCTCCCATTCGCTCCGCCCGCCCGATATGCGGATTTTTGCCGCGGCGAAGTCGTCCGCGTCCGCCCCGAAAATCTCGGCTGAGCCCTCGTACTGCACGGCGCATGCGGCGTCGTACACCGCCTTTGCGAGCCCGGACGGCACGGGTTCGGCGCATTGGGAGGAGGAGCGCACCGCGTAGGTGCCGGTGACGGCGTTGGTCGTGACGAAACGCACGCCTATTTCCCTTTTCACCAGGGAGCCGTTTTTGTCGGTGTACTGCACGACGGCGTCGACGCGCTCGCGCGAGGCGAGAAAATTCATCGACGGGTGTATGGTGCCGGATACCAGAAAGCGCGGAAGCCCTTCGGAGCCGTCCTGCCTTTTGGACGAGAGCACTTCGAGGTCTTTGGCGTCGGAGAGCGCGGGTATCCTGTCGCGCCACCATTGCGCGCTTTCGGGCTGTATGCTGCGGCATTCGATTTCGTATATCTGGCACGAGCCCCTCATTCCCGCGAGCTCGACGCTCATGACGACGGAGTTCATTCCCCCGCATTCGGCGTCCGGGGGGTAGTTGTCCTCTTCCACGGTGAGCCACGAGTCCGCGCCGTCGGAATGTTCGCTCTCGTATTTTATGGACACCGACGAGACCGCGAGGTCGGGGCGCGGGCCGACCCTGACGCTCTTTACGAGGCCCGAGGATAGGTCTATCGTTTTTGCGGGAAGCCCTGAGCGCGGAAGCACCGAGAGCGCCGGCAGGGGGCCGGACGAATAGTCGAAGTGCGCGCCCGCGTCAGGCAGCCATTTTAAGACGCGCGCGGCAGCCTCCGCGCACGTGAGATCCCTGGCCTCGTCGAGCGGCATTTCGGCGTCGGCGGAGATCTCGCCTACGGAAAACTCCGCGCCTCTGGAAACCGCGTACCCGAAGATGTCCGCGAGCTGGCCGGCGACGCCGATTTTCTGCGACTGCGAGTCCTGCCCGAGCACGATCTTGCTCCTCTGGCAGTCCTCAAGCACGACGGCGCCCGATTCGCTCTCTGCCGCCGCCTTCCACGTCTGCTGGTAGACGATGCTTTCGAGGTCGAACCACGGGCCCCTGGCGACGATTTCCACGGAGTCGTCCCCTCCGCCGAGCCGCGTGTCGAGCCGCGCGATCCGGCCCCTGAATTTGCGCTTTCCGCCCGCGTATATCTCGAGCGTCTCCCCGGTCGAAAACCCCTCGGCCTTCGACGGGTCGGCGAATACGGCGCGGAATTCGTCGGCCGCCGACTTCCTGCGCGTTATCCTGGCGCCCGAGAGCGTCAGCTCCGAAAATGGGGCGTCGGCCCCGTTGCGGCGCATGAAGTATTCCATTCCTACATTCCCGATTTGAGGGTTTCGAGCTGCGACGATATATCCGCTATGGCCGCCTCGGCGTCAGACACGCTTTTTTCGAGCGCGTCGAGCTGCCTTCGGATTTCCTCGAGGGCGGAGTCCACCATTCTTTCCACTTCCTCGCTATTCATGCGAAGCCTTTCTCGCCTTGAATTCGTATTTTGAGTTCGTTATCGCGCCGTTTGCCGACACGCGTATTTCGGAGAGCGCGCACTCCGAGAGCGAAATTTTCCCGCCGGTTTCGGGCGCCGAAAATTCGAGGTCCGCCGGAAGCAGCGCCTCTATTTGCGCCGCGTGGGAGAGCGCGAAAATTCCGGCCTCTCCGGGCGACGGGTGCGCCCTTTCTATTTCAAATGTCGCCGTCACCGACGAGTTGCCGCGGTCGAACACGAGGGCGTTCGCGGAGTTTATCGCCGATTCGGTTTTGGCGGCGCGCTTTGTGCGCACGATCAGGTTCTTGGGTTCTTCGCCGCCCGCGTTGAGCGGCGTCTGGGATACGCTTATTTTCATTGGAGTACGGATTGGGCGCGGAAGCGCATGGTTATCTTTTCGGACTGCGTGCCGCATTCGGACTCGTTCCACGGCGAGTTTTCGGCGAGGGATATCCTGCCGTACCCGCACTCGGCGGGCGCGACGGCCCCGTGCAGCGCGCGCGACACCGTCTCGCACGCGGAAAGCAGCGACGGCGCGTTGGGGGCGGCGAACTTGGAGCGCTCGGCCTCCACCCTAAGCTCGACGTCCGAAAACGCCGGGCCGGCGGCGTATTTTGACGCGGAAAGCGGCATGGGCCTGAGCACCCTTATCTCCACGCCCTCGGGGGATCCCGTTTCCGCTTCGGAAAGGCCGTTGCCGGCGCGAATGTACGCAAATTTCAGGCCGTTCAGAGACCTCAGCATTTCGCATACCGCGTTTTGAAGGCTTTCGAGCGCGCCCATGTCACAGCCCTCCCGTCGATTTTCTCGTCGCCGCGCGCGGGGAGGCGCCGAAGCTCGCGCCCTTTTTGGGCAGCCCCGTGCGAATCCCGAAGAGCGGCGCGCTCACCGGCAGCTCCCCGCGCGCCACCCGCGCGAGCGTCTGCCTCGCCTCGTCGGCGAGCCTGCACTGCCTTTCCGTGAGCTCCATCTGCGGCAGCCGCGTCTGCAGCGCCTCCGCCGCCAGCCGCAGCGCGCACTCCTTGAGCTCCGGGGGAATCCGCGAGTGGTCGGGGTCTATGGCGTTGAGCCCGGAGGCCGCGACCTCCGCGCGGATGCGCACCGCGACGGAGTCGAGGATTTCCGCGGCGGGCTCCCTGCCGGGGGATTTCAGCGACTGCGCTTTGAGTATTTCGAGCTGCGGCTTGTTCAGCGCGCATTCGAGGTCGGATACTTTGAGGTTTGTCCAGTCCATTTCGGAAAATCGGGACGGGGGACGGCGGAGCCGCCCCCCGCGGTTTTTTACGCTCCTTTCTTGACCGAGAGTTTGCGAACGCCGAGCGAGCTCGCGGCGACGATGCTCGAATAGTGTTCGACGGTGATGTCGGTGTACTTGGCGTGTTCGTCGCAGTACACCCTGAACGCGCCCCCGTCCTCCGTCGGCGTGTAGAACCGCTTGAGGTTCGAGGGCTCGTCCTTGGAGGGCGAGCTCTGCGCGTAGAACGCGAATACGGAATCCCCGAGGATTTTGCTTTTTGCGTCGGGCGCCGACTGGTAGCGCGACGACAGGACTTCGCAGGAGTCGAGCATGAACTTGCCGGCGAGCTCCTCCTTTGCCATCGCCGCCCCCTTGAAGGCGACCGCGCTGTTTTGGGATTCGAGCGACGTCATGCGCAGATCCCACGCGCCCTCGCCGAAGAGCAGGCGGTTGGGGCGCACGCCGCTCTCGTCGGCGGCGAGCATCAGCATTTCGCGTATGTCGGCGTCGGGGTTGGATTCGGCGTCCCACGTCTTGGGAGATTCGTCCGCGGCGGCTATGGCGTCTATTGCGGCGACGGCCCTGCGGAGCTCGTTGCGCAGGAGCCTTTGCAGCAGCATCTGCACATACCTCTCCTGCCAGTCGTCTCCCGCGACCTCGTCGCGGTCTATGCGAATGGTGAGCCCCTTGTTGATCGTCTTTTCGTTCACCGACTCCCCGGAGTAGCTGACGCGCTTGAACTCCGCTCCGACCGCGCGCACGTCGTCGCTTTCGGAGTAGAACGCCTGGGCGTTGTCGCTCTTTTTAAACTCGAACCTTCTGCCGACCGCTATGGGAGGGGCGATGAAGTCGAGGAGTTTTGAGGTGTTTTCGGGGTCCGTCCAGCCGACCGTGAAGGCGGTGAGCGCCTCGGAATAGTTGCCGGCCGAGAACCTGTTTTCGTTTGCCGTCGTTATTTCTGACATTGCGTGTTTTCCTTTCAGTTTTTGCGCAGAACCATCCACGCGATTTTGGTGCCTGAGGCCGTGCCCGCGGCGTCGAGCGAGAACGTTATCCCGCCGTCGGACGCGGCGGCGGACACGGACTTTTCCGAGCCGCCCGCCGCGGCGATCGACGCGAACGCCACATCGGCCTCCCCGATTCCGTCCAGGGCGAGGGTTTCGGACTGGGAGGAGCCCGTCCAGGCGTACAGTCCGCAGGAGTGCACCTGCCACGCGCGCTCCCCGAAGCCCTGCGGGTCTATTTCGACGGGGCACCCGGCCGCCGCCGAGCAGAGGGCGACCCCGACTTTGTAGGCGCCGTCGCCCGCCACGGGGCTGACCTTGCCGCCCGCCGACGTGTAGAGGCAGTCTCCCGCGGAGACGTTGGCGGAGGCGCGGCACACGAAGGTGCTCTCCGCGCAGCCGGGGAGGGCGATGCTCATCGGCTCTCCCTTGGCGCCCTCGTCGAGGCACACGCCTATCGGCCTTTTGGCGGCGGAGGCTATGACGAATTCGCCGTCCGCAGCTCCGGCCGCGGCGAGCAGGTTTTGCGAGTCCACGGCTTCCGCGGCCCTCATGGTCACGGAACCCGCGTGGGTGCCTTCGGCTATGTTGCAGAAGGCGGGTTTGCCGCGGAGCGCCCCGCCGGTTGCGCGGAGGAGTGCTGCGGCAATGTTTTTGCTTTGGTTCATTTTGTTCCTTTTGTTTGGGGGTTGTGAAATGCGCACTGTTTGCGTATGGCGGCGAAGCTCCTTGAATAGGGTTCGCCGAGCCTTTCGGAGCGGCGGGCCGCGAGCTCGGCCATCTCCCGCGGGGAAATCCCCTTTTGCGCGGGCGCCGGGCCTTCGCCGCCTCCGGGTTTTGCGGGGGGCCTGGACAGCCTCATGCGGGCTTCCACGACCGCCGCGCGCGACAGCTCGCGCAGTCTGCCGGCGGCCTCGGAGCATTTTTTCGCGCGCTCCGCGGCCCCCTTCGCCGCCGCGGAGAGTTTCCCGGATTTTTCCGCGCGCGCCTTTGCGGAATCGAGCCCGCGGGGGAGCGCGCCCACGACGCGCCCGCTCTCCGGAATGTTGGGGTTGTTGGTGAGCCCCGCCGATATGAGCTTTACGGGGCGGAACCTGCCGTCCGGCAGCTTCTCCATTCTCCAGCGCGGGGACATGGATTTCAGCCTTCCGGACGAGATTTTTTCAAAGGCCTCCTCGGTGTACTTTGCCTCCACGCCGATGCCGTCCCCGAGCGAAAATATGCGCGAGATTTTCCCGACGGGGCGCGCCTTTGAGCGCGGGGACTCGTCGGGGTGGCCTATGTATACGGGAATCCCGCAGCCGACGAGCGCGGAAAATCTGGCGGCGCTCCTCATGCTCTCGAGCGACTTTTCGTCGACGATCTGCATTCCGAGCCTGTGCGGCCATTCGCCGTAGGGGCTCAGAACCTGGACGAGGGGCCTGTCAAATTTCATCTTCGCCCCCGTTTTCGGATTCCGACTTCTTTGCGGGTTCCCCAAGCCCTTCCAGCGGGAATGCGAAGTGGCGCGCAAGCTCCGTCGGGTCGGGTTTCAGGCCTATGGCGCAGAGCCTTTCGATTATTTCGAGCTCGTGCCTGCGCTCCTCGTAGTCGGGGAGCTTCAGCCTGAATTTGGCGAGGGGGGCGGGGTCGCCGTGCGCGAGCCTTATGACTTCCGCGTCTATGCTGCGGTTGAGTGTTTCGGCGACGTTGGCCGCGTCGTCCTCCTCTATGAGCGACTCCTCGTACCACTGCATGTTCGCCCCCACGCTGTCCGGCGCGCTGAATGTGGAGAGGTCGCCGCCGCGCCAAAGCGAGCCCATCATTCTGTCCACCCGCTCGACGAGCGCGGGGTAGGGAAGCTCGCCGCGCGTCGACACGTCGATGGCGTCCATTTCCGTGCCCTCGGAGAACACCGCGTGGAACTCCGCGCCGAATTCGCGCACGGCGTCGCAGACGCTCTCCCACTGGGGCGTTCCGGGAAAGGCGTCGGTCTTGGCCTTGATTCCCGGCATTCCGTTGCGCTCGCAGTATATGAGCCAGTCGCGCAGCGGGAGCTGCTTGAACAGGTACGCTATGGAGGAGGCGAACATCAGCCCGTCCCCGCACGTGACGAGCCATTCTCCGGGCTCGAGCTCCGCGCCGTCCGCCAGCTGCCCCTCCCTTTCGAGAATGCGCAGGCGCTTTTGGGTGTTTTCAAAGAGCCAGAGCGGATACTGGGTGAATACGCCCCTGACGCTGCCGTTGTCGTTCTGAAACTCTATCCTGTGGACGCTGTACTTCATCGCAACGCAGTCCATCATCTGGCTCACGAGCAGGCGCAGGCCGCCGGACTCGTTTTCGTCCCGGAAGGATTTGGCGCGCAGGGTGGAGTAGAAGTCGCGGAGAGTGCGCAGGTGTTCGCGCGCCCGGGGCGAGTCCTCGAGCGGGACGATTTCAAAGTCGAGGCGCGAGACGGATTTTTTGCGCTTGAGGTTCAGCCCGCAGATGGCGTCGTCGCGCGAGAGGATAGCCTCGAATATCCTCGCGGCCGCACCGAGGCGGCCGTTTTCAAAGGCTTCGAGCGCCCTCGAAAGGGTTTCGGGGCGCAGGTTTCTGACGGGGCTCGTCCACCGCCCCTGCGTGCGGAGGTATGAGTTTGCCGATATGGGTTGTGCGTTCATGGGCGCACAATATCGCATTCGGCGCGTTTGCGCAAATTTACTTTGGGAGTTTTGGATTCGCCGAAAATTTTTGAACTTTTTGAGCGGCGCGGCGCGAGCCCATTTAACTGTCAAATTCTTTCGCGCCGCATTTTTATTGAAAGGCGCCGCCGCCGGTTTAAGATGGCGCCCCATGATACATTTCAATTATCGCGTTCTGACGGGAATTTCCGTTGCGGCCTGCGTTTCCGCCGCCGGTTTTGCCTTTGCGGACGGACGGGGGGCTGCGGGGGATTCCGCCGCGCAGCCCTCCGAATCCCCCAAATACGATCTGTCCGACTACCGCAACTTTTTCGGAATTTGCTGGTCGGCCGACCCCAACGCAGATCTGCTCGCCTACGCCCGTCAGATGGGCCACACGCATGTCATATACCGCAGCGGCATGGAAAAACTGCCGCAGGCCCGGGGCATGAAATTCTTCATAGAAGATCCGGAGTTCGGCGCGCGCCGCAGAATGCTCGACTACGACAAAAAGTATTCGCAGGCGGAAATAGACGACATACAGTCGCACTACGTGGTGATATATCACGACAAGGAGTTCCCGCACAACATGGCCTCTTCATGGTTCGTGCCGCCGAACACGCGCTCGCTGACGCTCGACTTCCAGCAACAGGCCGTCATAGACGACGTGGTCGGCAGGCTCGTTAAGCGCATAAGCGGCATCGAGAAAAAGAACCCTGATTTCAAGTTCGCAGGGTTTACGTGGGACGTCCCGCACCCGAGCGGCAATTTCCGCCTGCCGCCCAAGCCGCATATCAAGGATATCCACAAGGCGCAGGGCAAAGAGGTGACGCTCGCGCACTGGACGGGCAGGGACTCCAGCATTCCATTCAAGGGCCGCACGCACGAATACGAGACGTATTCCGAGGGCAAACTCGCCTTTTACGACAAGCTCAGACGCGAGGGCCAAAAGATAAACCCGGACGTCAAGATGATGTCGGAGCCGTACCGGCTATACGGCAGCTGGATAAAGCGCATAACCCCGGAGCTCGCCGAAAAGATGAAAGCCCGCGGCATGGAAGGCTACAGGTTCGATTTTCTCTGGCAGGAAAGCGACGGGGACGATTTTGCGACAGATCCAAAAATAATAGAGGGCGGCTACGACCGCGCGCACGTGGGCTCTTCAACCCCCAACATTTCCGACACGGGCAGAATGCTTGCCGAGTCCGTGGCGGCGGCTGTAAACGGCTCGTGGACGTGCTGGTACGGCAGGGCGGGCGGAACCGTAAATTCTCCCAATTACAAATATATGCGCGAGATTCCAGCGCGCCTGAAACTCTTCAAGGCCGTTCCCACATGGGAAAACCTCAACAACACCCCCGTCTCCGAGCGCAAGTGGGACGCCGAAAAGAAATCGTACGACAGCCCGACCGCGCACATGGGCGAAGACTGCGTATGGGGCAAGCATCCGCGCGACGACAAGATGTTTTTGGTTTTCCTTTCCCCGAAGGCCGAAGCCCGGCTGCCGGAGGGCAAAAAGGTAAAGGCCGTGTACGCGACCGACGGGCTGTTCCGCGAGCTCATGGATTTGCGCGAGCGCGACAAGGCCGCCAAAATAAAGCCCCGCGTCAGGGTTCTCGACGGCAAAATACGCCTGCTATCGAACGATCTCATAGGCGAGGGGCTCGTGCTTCACCTCGAAGACGCCCCGAAGGGGGAGCCGAAAAAGTAGGCGCCGCGCGGGGCGGACCGCGAAAGTGTGCCGCATCGCAAGGTTAAAGCCTATTTTGGAAGGCCTTCGGAATGGGCGTTCGGAGAGGTCGCAGCCTCTGTTAAACCTGGAATCGGTCGAGGTGCGGGCGTTTTTATGCGGAGGGCTTGAGGCGCGGTTTGCAGACGCCGTTGCCGGCGGCGTAAGAGGATTTCTGCCCGGCGTAGATGAGATTCGCCCGCCGCCGCTTCTTCCATTGAGCCGGCGTGATTGGTTGTCTCGCGCGGCCGTTGCATTCCGAGCCGTTCTGTTGTTGCAGAATAAACGCAGTCCGCCAGGTTCGGGAGGGGCGTGTGAAACGTCACTTCCTCGCGGGTGATGGCCTCGCGCTTTTCATTGTGTGCGTCGAGCAGGCGCGCAGCATATAGCCCGATGTCGGTTTCAGTGTTAGGTTGTGGCCGGCCTTGAAATTCCTGCCTCCCCATATACGGGGAATGCAACCATGTGGTTGGTTTTTCCCGTTCCAATATGAGTCCTTTTTTAATGAATAATCAGGTTTTTCGGTTCGGCTTCAACCCCGCTGCGCTTGCGGGCGCGGCCGTTTGCCCTATGTTTAGACATAAAGCTTTCTTGCTGCGCAAAAGATGTAAATTTACATTATTCATTTTTCACTTTCCACACGTTTGCAAAATCCTATTCCCCCCCCCCCTCAAACGTTCGATTTTCCGGCGGATTATCGGCCCGGACGGCGATTTTCCCCTCAGCCCAATCACGAACCGCCCGCCCATAAATTTCATGTTTGGGCGGCTTTCGGAGACTTCTCAAATCTTCTGGGCAAAATCGAAACGGCGTAAAAAAAGGCGCCTTGCGGCGCCTTTTCCTGCCGGCGGGAGAGACGGTCATTCCGTAATTTCCACCCGGTTCCCCTCGGGATCCCCGACGACGCTTTCGTAATACCCGTCGCCCGTCGTCCTCGGCTCGCCCAGTATGCGGTATCCGTCCCTCCTGAGCCTTTCGGTGAGCGCGTCCACGTTTTCCTTCCCCCCGGCGGATACCGCCAGGTGCGCGAATCCCCTCGTTTTCCCGCCGCCCTCCGCCGGAGCTTTCAAGCCGGGTTCGCTCATCAGCTCTATGCGCGCCCCTCCGCCGTCCGAAAGAAAATAGGAACAGAACCGCCTCCCGGCGTTTTCGTATTTCTTCCCGCAGGAGAACCCGAAGTATTTTTCGTAAAACGCGCGCAGAAGCTCCAGGTCTTCCGCCCAAACCGCTATGTGGTCTATTTTCATTCCGGGTTTCATTTTCGGCCGCCGAAAAAAATTGCGCCGGAAACCCGGGGCGATCGGGCTTCCGGCTGACGCCGCGGGCGGGGAAGGCCCGCCCGCAGGGAATCCGCGGGGCTATTCGATATAGAGCCCGTCTTTTATCTCGGGCTTATTTTCGAGCGCCTTCCACTTCTCGGCGAAATCCTCCCCGTTCGACGCAAATAGCGGCGATATTTCCAGGTCGATTTCCGGCACGCCGTCCGGGGCGGAGGGGACGTTCTCGCCGGCGGCTTTCAGCCAGCGCGCAGCCTGCTTTTTCTGGTCGTTCTTGCAGGTCAGCGGAGAGTCCACGCCCTCGGCGTTCTTGACTGGCGAAAATTCGTCGCCGCGCGCGCCCTCGATTATCACCGGGTTTTTTGCCATCGGCAGGGCGTCGAACACGAACATTTCAAATTTTATCCCGTTCGGCTTTTCGGGTTTTGTCTGGACTCCGTCCGCGCCTACGCAGGGGATTTTCTTGTCCGCGCGGTGGAAGGGCAGCTTGGCGCCCTCCCCGGAGCCGCCGAGCCTTTCGACAAAGCCGCGGTCGAGGATATGTATCGCCACGCTCCCGGCGCGGAATTCGAGCTGCCCGTTCCCGTCGAGCCGCTCCTGGTATTCTTTCGGCAGGTCGGAGTACTCGACGACGCACATTTTGCCGCCGAGTTCGCAGAAGTGCCCGACTTTTTCGAGAGCGTAGGCCTTGGGAATCATCTTAGAGGACATTTCCGAGCCGCTTTTGATGTGGAAGCCGAGGAAATACGGGTCGATGATATTGACGAGCGGGTTGTCGACCTGGAAGTAGCTGATGCAGTCGATCCCGCGCCTTTTGAGCTCCGCCGCCGCGCCGCTGCGGCACATTCCGCGCAGGCAGCCGCCGTGCCCGTCGGGCGTCATGGCGATTTTGCCCTTCTGTTCGAGGATTATTTTGCCCTCCGCGTCCACGGCGGGCATTAGCCCCTGTTTGAAGAAAATTACGTCTTTGCCGTCGAGCCCGAAGAATCCGTTTTCCTCGAAGAACGCGCGGGTGGCGGCGTCGTTTATGTGGCTGGTCATCACGAGCCACGGAATGGACACCCCGTATTTGCGCTGTGCCGAGAGGATTTTTTCGGCGAAGATCTGAAAGAGGCTCTTCTGCCTGACGGGGGAGACTTTGTAGAGGCCCTTGGGCGCGTTGAACCCGAGCCTCGTTCCCTGCCCGCCGGCGACGACGAACGCCGCGAGCCTGCCGGCGCGTATGGCGTCCTCGCCGATTTTCTTCGCCTCGGCCCACTCGGGGTCGGCGGCTTTGTCCGCCGGCAGAGGCTTGAAGGGCGCGGGCGAGAGCCTGGAAAAGTCGATTCCGGCCTCCGCCGGGGACGTCCTGAACACGAGCTCCTTCAAAAGCGAGCCGAGCTCCGCGAGATCCACCTGTTCGAGCTGCCCGAGCAGCGCCTCCTTCGCGCCGTCGTCGAGCGAGTCGAAAAACCTGAACACGCCGCCCTGTCCCGCGGCCTCGAATTTTTCCCTGATTGTCATGCCTATTCCTTTGGGAAGCCGTCCGGGTTGTTCTTGTGCCATCTCCACGCCGTCTCGATGATTTCGCGCACGTCGTTGAACTTGATTTCCCAGCCGAGTTCGGCCTTGGCCTTTTCGGAGTTGGCGTAGAGCGCGTCAGGGTCGCCCTCGCGGCGCGGGCCGTAGACGACGGGAACTTTCAGCCCGGTGACCTCCTCGACGCCCCTGATGATTTCGCTGACGGAATTGGGCGTTCCCGTGCCGAGGTTGTAGAACGAGCCGGACGAGGGTATTTCGAGGTTTTTGAATGCGGCGATGTGCGCGCGGCAGAGGTCGTCTACGTGGATATAGTCGCGCAGGCAGGTGCCGTCGCGCGTTTTGTAGTCCCGCCCGAACACGTTTATCGAGGGCCTTTTGCCCGTGGCGGCGAATATCGTGAGCGGTATGAGGTGCGTTTCGGGGGAGTGGTCCTCGCCTATCGTCCCGTCCTCGGCGGCCCCGGAGGCGTTGAAATACCTGAGCGCCACAAAGCTCAGCCCGTAGGCGCGCGCGCACGCCTTCAAGAAGTTTTCGACGTCGAGCTTCGTCTGCCCGTAGGGGTTTATCGGCAGCTGCGGGTGGTCCTCCGTGAGCGGCAGCTTTTGGGGCATGCCGTAAGTGGCGCAGGTGGACGAGAAGACGAATTTTTTGACGCCGCGTTCGATCATGGTCTCGACGAGGTTTACGACGCCCGAGAGGTTGTTGCGGTAGTATTTTATCGGGTTTTGCACCGACTCCCCGACGTTTATGAAGGCCGCGAAGTGCATTACGATGTCGATTTTCTCGGCGTCGAGAATTTTTCCGACCGTCTCCTTGTCTTCGAGGTTGCCCTTGTAGAATTTTACGCCCTCCCCGAGCGCGGCCCTGTGGCCGTACACGAGGTTGTCGAGCACCACCGGCCTGTGGCCGGCTTCGATTAGCTGTCTTACGCAGTGGCTGCCTATGTAGCCCGCGCCTCCTATGACGAGTACGTTCATGATATTTTTCCGGTTGAAAGTTTTCAGGCTATACGGTCTTGGCGCCGTCCCCCGACGCGCACGCGAAAATCATCGGCTTCTTCCCGAATTTCTTTTCGTAGATCTGGGCGACTTCGTTCGCCTGCGTCTGGCTGAATGTGTCGTCGGTAAAAGCCATTACCGCCCCGCCGAATCCGCCGCCCGTAAGGCGCGCCCCGTAGACGCCCTCGACGCCCGAAACCGTGTCCACGAGGTAGTCGAGCTCTTCGCACGAATTTTCAAAGAGCGTCCTGGAGCTCTCGTGCGAGGCGTTCAGGAGTTTGCCGACGCCCGCGATGTCGCCGCGCTCGAGCAGCTCTTTGGCCTTCAAGACGCGCGCGTTTTCCTCTATTACGTGGCGGGCGCGGTTGTAAACTTTCGGGGAAAGCGCGGATTTTGCCGCGTCGAGGTCGGACATGGAGAAGTGGCGCAGCAGGCGCATCTTTCCGCCTTCGGAGAGCGCCCGCGCGGCCTCCATGCACTCGGCGTGCCTTTCGGCGTAGAGCCCGTCCACGAGAGCGTGCTTTTTGGTGGAGTTGAAGAGCCAGAAGCGGCATTTGTGCGGCAGCGGGAAGTTGGAGAACTCCTCCGTGAGGCAGTCTATGTACACGAGCGAATCCGCCCTGCCGTAGCCGGACACCCCCTGGTCGAGAATCCCGCAGGGCATTCCGACGAAGAGGTTTTCGCTCTGCCGGCCTATGCGCACGAGCGATTTCCTGTCGATGTCGAAGCCGTAGAGGGAGGCCATCGCGTACCCGCTCGAAAGCTCTATCGCCGCGGAGGAGCTCAGGCCCGCGCCGGGCGGGACGCTGCTCATGTCGAGCATGTCGAAGCCGCGGTCGGCGGTCATGCCGGCTTCCAGAAGGTATTTAAACACCCCGAGCGGATAGTTGACCCAGTTGTGCTCCCTGTCGCGCTTTTGCAGGTCGTCCATGTCGACGAGCACTTTTTCTCCCGTTTTGATGCTCGCAAAACAGAGCTTTTTGTCGTCGCGCTTTGCGAGGGCCGCCATGGCGATTTTGTCGATGGCCACCCCCATCGTCAGCCCGCCGTTGTAGTCGGTGTGGTTGCCGATAAATTCGATTCTGCCCGGGGCCTGCGCGAACGCCTCGGCCGGGCGGCCGTACGTTTTTTCAAAGTAGGAAGCGAGGGTTGATTTCATTTTTTTTGCGTCTGTTGCCGCGCGCGCGTCCGGAAAACGGCGTTTGCGCGCGTAGTTGCATTTTAAGTATACAGAATGGCCCCGCGATTTGCCATAATCAAGCTAATTTCCCTCCGTCAGCGGCCGAATATCCCCTGCATAAACACTTGGGCGCGGAGGATATGGTCCTCCGCGCCCAAGTAAACCGTTTCTGGAAATCCGCTGAGCCTATCCGATTTTCCTGCGCGCGGCAAATATCAGCGCAAGCGCCCCCAAAGCCGCAGCCAAAGACTCCGGCTCCGGCACCTGCGCAAACCCGACTTGCAGCGAGTATCCGCTCCCGAG
>DBGCYC010000127.1:0-15176 GCA_048390825.1 Candidatus Merdousia sp. | reverse complement strand
AGGCCAAAGCGGCGGATAACAATGTTTATTCCACGCCGAGTTGTAAATCTCATACGGCATCGGAGAGCTGCGCGGCAGGAAAACACCCCGCAAATAATCGCCCCCCGCCGCGACCGCTTATCATTTAACGGAGAGTGCGGCCTCCTTGCAGACTCAACGAACGCCCCTTGAAACGCCCTTTCCCAAATCCCGCTTCATTTTTCCAAAATCAAAACGCAATACGCCGTGCCGGATTGGGCATAAAAGCCGAAAAAAACACAATCTCCCTGAATAATATCACACCCCCCGGGTGGCACGGCACAAACAGCGCGGCCAAACCTGCCGCAACGCATACCGCCAGAAATGCAATCTTCTTCTATTCATAGCATTCTTTCCGCATTGCCGCTAAAACAGCGCCTGCATCTGCATTCTGAACGAATCCGCGTCCAGCCAACGGCGGCCGGCGCAGGCTTTTCCGCCTGAGAACCGCGTACGCTCGTATCCGCACTGGAATTTAAGCGAGTTGCCGTTTATGTACCAGTTGAGTCCCAAATAGAATCCCCGGGCGCGCGCGTACGCGGAGTCCCCGCGCACGTTGGCGGCATGCCGCAACCCGTCCGACGGCGTCACGCCCCTGCCGTCGGTATCGAGGTATGTAAACCTGAAAACCGGGGCGATTTCCCCGAACTCCCCCATGCCGAACCTGTACTCGACGGCGGCGTTGGCCCCTGTCGGGAACTGCTGCCCTAACCCGCCGTCGAGATCCGCGCCGCGGTCGACCCCCGAAACGAGAAATTCGGCCATCGCCCGCATTCCGCCGAACCTCGCGCTGACATAGGGGTTCGCGCCCCATATCCCCGCCGACGGGCCGGGAGGCGTCTTGTCGGCGTCTGCGCCCCAGCCGAAATTTCCGCCTATCACCGCGTCGGCGCCGAAAAAATCGAAAGAATAGGAGGAGCTCAGCCACAAATTCGGGGCGTTGCCGCCACGGACGGAACCGAAGCCAAGTTGGTAATTCTCGGAATTGGAAGCGCCGAGCGCGTATTTAAGGCCGCGGATTTCGCGCGGCTGCCCGAACCAGTACGCGCCCGTCATGAACGAGCCGAACCCCAGACGCCTCGCGTTGCGCGGCCCCGTCCAGAAGTATGTGGCCACCGACCTCTCCACCGCATAGAGATCGAAGGGCGACATGTTTTCCTCAAAGCAGAAGTTCGGCTTTATGTAGCCCATGCGCAATTCGCCTTTCAGCAGATCCGCGTCAATTCTCCTCCAGAGATATGTAATGGAAGTTCTGTTGGCTAATATGAAGTCGAAAGACAGCTGCGCGCCCCAGTCGAGACTCTTGTCGGAATTGACAGTCAAAATCATGCGCCTGATTATAAATTTGCCCACCGACGACGATTCCCCGTCCGCCGGGCCGCCTAAGCAGTCCGCCGAAATATATTCATACTGCGCCTGCATTTTGGCGGAAACGCGCAGCGCCGCCTGCGGGGGAGACACGACGGCGGGTATCTGCGCCGAAAGCTTTCCAATCTCCGAAGCTTCGGAGGGGCTGAGGGTCCCGTTTTCCGCGAGCTTAGCCAGCAGGGCGGCGTCGGAGGCGGGCGCGGGCGGCGCGCATAGAAACGCCGGCGCGGCGAGGGCGCAAAGCGCCCGCGCGGCGGAACCAAACGCAAATCCGGCGGAAAATTTCATATCGCAAGCGCCAAAGCCGGAGGCCCGGAAAAGGCGCGGCAGAGCTTTGAAGCGGGAACCGGCGCGCCGGTGCGCACGGCTCGCAAACGCCGGCGTCCCGGTTCAGCGCCGGCCTTTCGTTTTTTTAACGGCGATAGAAACCGCCTATTCCGAAAAAATCAAGGATTTTCGGGATTCGCAAGCCGCCCGCAGCCGGAATTTCTAAGGCTCGAAAACCCCGTATTCCATAGGGGGAACCTCCCGCCCCCTGTGCATGAAAATTTCGGGGGAATAATTGCACACGACTTCCGTACCGTCGGCATACCTGGTCACGAAAACGTCGTTTCCGATCTCCGAATGGGAATCTATGAACACTTTTTGGAGGCGCGAAAGCCTGGAAAACTCCTCGCACCCCTTTTTTATCGCCTCCACGCTGCGCGCCTCCGAGGCGTCGTCGTCGCAGACGAGGTCGGAATTGCCCATCCAGTTTTTCCCGTTGTCCATGAACGCGGAATACAGGTAGAACATCGGCCTGCCGCCGAACTCGACGAGTTTGAGGCGCGTGTAGGAATCCTTTACGGTGTAATTCGCGCACTCGGTAGCCGGGTTGCTGAGGATAATGCCGTTGAAGACTATCTGCCAGAGCGGGACGAGCTTCCCGCCCATCGCCAGGCGTTTTTTTCCGAGGAGCCCGAAGTGTATGTACAGCCCGTAGTCGGCATTTCCGGCGACAAAATACGCCGGCCCCTCCGACGCCGCGCCCCCGAAGAGCGAGCGCGCCAGCGCCATGATTTTGTTCATGTAAATTTCGCCCTCGGCGCGCGTGCACGGGTGGGCGGGATCGGCGCACTCGTGCGGCGGAATCATGGATATAACGTCGATGTAGTGCAGCCCCCTGAACCCGAGCTCCGCGATTTTCGGGAGGTCGCGCCGCGCGAATTCCCACGCCTTTTTAGGGCAGAGGTTGTACATGCGCCCGCCGCTCCAGCATGTGTTCTTTTGGAGGGCTCCGCCGGGCTTTTTGGCGACGGGCCCGCCCGAATCCCAGTCCTCCGAAATGCTGTAAATGTCGGTGCTGTTCGTGTGGCAGACGATTTGGTATCCCTGCGACTGGGCGAATTTCACCAGCTTTTTAAGGCCCTCCTCTCCCCCGAGCCGGGGCTCCACCGGAAATGCCGTAGGCCACCTCCCGTCGTGCCCGCTGACGTTCCAGCCGACGAGGCATATCTGGAGCTTTTCCACGCCCGCGGCCTTAAGCTTTGATATGAATTCGGCCAGTTTGTCGAACGTCATTTTGACGACCATTTCGGGTTCGTTTTCGACAGTCTGCTCCTCGATTTTCGGAGGGGCGGGCTTCCAGGCGAGGCGCACGCGCAGTTCCGGGGCTTCGCAGGCGTACGCGAGCTCCGGAGAGCGCCTTGCGGAAACCGGCCTGCACTCGCCGGAATCGAGCAGGCGCTTTCTGTAATCCCGCGCGATGGCCGAGTAGTCCGCGTCCCTCCCATCGAGGCGGCGGAACTCGATTTCGATGTCTTCGTAGGGCTTGAACGCCATATTGCCGATGTTGAACACTATTGAAAGCGAGTACCTGCCGCCCTTTACGCGCGCCGAGGCCGCATGCTCGTGGCGCAGACCCTTTACTATATAATAATAAGCTTCCTTAGATTTTTTGATCCCCCCTATCGGCAGATGCCATTCATTTTTGCTCGTGCTGTACGGGGTGAAAGATGCGTCTTTCTGATCCGAAAACGGTATAATCAGGCTGTTGGGCATCACGATGTAGCCTTCGTCGCCCGCCGCGGCGCGAGCGAAACCGGGCGTTATGGAGATCGACTCCGTACGCGGGTCGATTTCGGAGGCCGGAATTTTCAGAACCGCCGACCCGCCTTTGAAGTCCAGAAGCCTCTCGGATTTTACAGAGGTTCCGTCCTTGAACTTGACCTCTATCTCCGCGTTTTCCGCGGCGAAAGCGCCCGCCAATGCGAACGCCAATACGGCAAAAAATACGCTCTTCATGGGAAAAGACAATATCCGCGCCGGCCCGTGCGCGCAAGGCAAAAACAATCCGAAAACCGACGGGCAAAGGCGCGGTAAACTGTTAAATTTTTTTCCTCCCGGATTTGGTTGACCTCGGTGTTGATTTTTAGGAGCGTCTCGGCAATGGGACAATGTGTCCGCCCGGAACTTTGCGGACATTCTCCGGAACAAAAGGGGAAATGAAAAAACATATCCTAATCTCGGCAGCGGCCTTCGCGGCGGCGGGAACCATGTTCGCCGGCGACGCCGCCCCCTACCCGATCGCGCTCGAAAACTATCCCCAGGCCGCCTCCCTATGGGACGCCCTGCGCGTGAGGGTGAAAATCGCCCCCTTCAACCTCTACGCGACCGCGATTTTCCTGTGCGCGGTAATCCACACGTTCTGCTACAGGTATTTCGTGGAAATCGCCCACTTCATAAAAAACGACTCCAAGGGCTCGGGATTTTTCTACCTTACGGACGCCAGCGACGAGGCGCGCGACATATTCTCAAAAATCTTCCACCTGCTGGGGGAAGTGGAGATAATATTCGCCATGTGGCTCGTGCCGCTGTTTGCGGGCTTCTGGTACGTCTACGGTTGGGAGGGGCTGTCGGCGTATCTGGATTCGATGACCTACGCGGATCGCAAGTTCGAGGAGCCCCTGTTCGTAATGGCCATAATGCTGATATCGGCGAGCAGGCCGATTGTCGATTCCGCCGCATGGGCCATACGGCGCGCGGCGAGCCTCGGCGGCGGAACCGTCGGGGCGTGGTGGGTCTCCATAATGTGCATGGGGCCGCTCCTCGGCTCGGTGATTACAGAGCCGGCGGCAATAACGATTTCCGCGTCGCTGCTGATGTCCAAATTCTTCGAGTTCTCGCCCTCCAGAAAGCTAAGGTACGCGACGGTCGGGCTTCTTTTCATATCGGTCTCCGTGGGCGGCACGCTAACGCACTTCGCAGCCCCTCCCGTGCTGATGGTCGCCAGAACATGGGGGTGGGACACCGCCTACATGATGTCTACGTTCGGCCTCAAGGCGGTGGCTGGGATATGCGTATCGACCGCCGCGTACTACGCGCTTTTCAGGCGGGAGTTCGCCGAGCTCGAGGCGCGGCGCCTGTCCGACACGTCGCTGCGGGTGGCGGAAATGCCGACGCCGGCGTGGCTGCGCGCCTTCCACATGGGCTTCCTGGCGGCGGCGGTGCTCTCGATGCACTACCCCGTGCTCCTGATTTTCATACTGATGACCTTCATCGCATTCTGCGACGTAACTTCCGCCTACTCGCAGAAGCTGCACTACAAGGCCCCCATACTCGTGGCGATATTCCTGTCGGCCCTCGTGGCCCACGGCGGCCTCCAGGGCTGGTGGATAGAGCCCGTGCTCACGGGGTTCGGGAACCGCGAGCTCTTCCTCGGCGGAATGGCGCTATCGGCGTTCAACGACAACGCCGCCATCACATACCTCGCCTCGCTCGTCCCTGGGTTCACCGAGAGCATGAAATACATGCTCGTCGCGGGCGCGGTGGCCGCGGGCGGGCTTACCGTCATAGCCAACGCGCCGAACCTCGCGGGGCTTTCGGTAATGAAACCGCACTTCAAAGACGGCATATCGCCGAAGCTCCTGCTCTGCGGAACCGCCCTTCCGACAACGATAACGGCCCTGATATTCTATTTCGGGGCTTGAAACTTTCAACCGGGCGGGCCTCCGTCCGCAAAAAAGGGCGCGGAAGCGCCCGCAAAACCAAAACAGCATGACCGACTCCGAAAACTCACAGGAATGGAAATCGTTTAAACGCGGCGCATGGTGCTGCGGCATTGACGTTGCCGACTTCATACGCCTAAACTACGAGCCGTACGAAGGGGACGGCGCGTTTCTCGAGCCGGCCACCGAAAGGACGCTGAAACTCTGGGGGAAGGTCCTCGAGCTCATGAAACAGGAGCGCCGCAACGGCGGCCTGCTATCGGCCGACGTGTCGACGCCGTCGGCGGTGGACTCGCACGGGGCGGGCTACATAGACAGGGAGGAAGAAATCATCGTCGGGCTGCAGACCGACGCGCCCCTGCGCCGCGCGATAATGCCCTTCGGGGGGTACAGAATGGTGCGCTCCTCGTGCGAGGCCTACGGGCTGAAAGAGGACGAAAATATAAGGGAAATTTTTACCAAATACCGCAAGACGCACAACGCCGGCGTCTACGACGCCTACACCCCGGAGATCCTCGCCGCCCGCAAGAGCGCGATAATAACGGGGCTACCGGACGCCTACGGGCGCGGCAGGATCATAGGCGACTACCGCAGGCTCGCGCTCTACGGGGCCGACTGTCTGATAGCCGACAAGAAAAGGCAGAAGGCGTCGAGCGACAACTCGCCCATGACGGAGGACGTCATACGCGAGCGCGAGGAGCTCTCGGAGCAGATCGCGGCTCTTGAAGCCGTCAAGCGCATGACGCTCTCCTACGGCATAGACGTCTCAAAGCCTGCCTCCGACTTCAGGGAGGCCGTGCAGTGGACGTACTTCGCGTACCTGGCGGCCATCAAGGACCAGAACGGCGCGGCGATGTCCCTCGGGCGCGTGACGACGTTCCTCGACATATACGCGCGGCGCGACCTCGAAGGCGGGAAGATAACGGAGTCGCGCGCGCAGGAGATAATGGACGACTTCATCATAAAGCTGCGCATGGTGCGCTTCCTGCGCACGCCCGAATACAACGACCTTTTCAGCGGCGACCCCGTGTGGGTGACGGAATCCGTCGGCGGAATGTGCGCGGACGGACGCACGCTTGTCACTAAAAACTCCTTCCGCCTCCTCCACACCCTCTCCAACCTCGGCCCGGCCCCCGAGCCGAACATAACGGTGCTGTGGTCGGAAATGCTGCCGCGCGGATTCAAGGAGTTCTGCGCCAAAACGTCCGCGGAGTCGTCCTCCATACAATACGAAAACGACGACCTCATGCGCCCGCTCTTCGGCGACGACTACGGCATAGCCTGTTGCGTGTCCCCGCTTGTGATCGGGAAGGAAATGCAGTTTTTCGGGGCGCGCGCCAACCTCGCCAAGGCCCTGCTCTACGCCATAAACGGCGGCGTGGACGAGCGCACGGGGGCGCTCGTCGCCAGGGGATTCGAGCCCATAAGGGACGAAGTCCTCGACTTCGGAAAAGTGATGGAAAAGTTCGACAAGATGATGGACTGGCTCAGCCGCACATACGTCAACGCGCTGAACATCATTCACTACATGCACGACAAATACTACTACGAAAAGGCGCAACTGGCCTTCATGGACAAGGACGTAGTGCGCAAGCTCGGGTGCGGCATAGCGGGATTTTCGGTCGTGACGGACTCGCTGTCGGCTATCAAATACGCCCGGGTGAAGCCGGTGCGCAACGAAAACGGCGTGGCGGTGGACTTTGAAATCGAGGGCGACTTCCCGAAATACGGCAACAACGACGACAGGGTGGACTCCATCGCGGTGGACCTCGTCAGGCGCTTCATGGAAAAAATCCGCAGGCTGCCGGCGTACCGAAACGCCATACACACCCAGTCGATCCTCACCATCACCTCCAACGTGGTGTACGGCAAAAAGACCGGCAACACGCCGGACGGCAGAATGGCGGGCGTTCCCTTCGCGCCTGGCGCCAACCCGCTCCACGGCCGCGACACCAACGGCGCGCTCGCGTCGCTGTGCTCGGTCGCCAAGCTTCCGTTTGAGGACGCCAAGGACGGCATATCCAACACGTTCACTATACTGCCCGACTCCCTCGGCAAGTCCGAGTCCGAAAAAATCTCCAACCTCTGCGGGCTAATCGACGGCTACATGGCCAACAAGGGGCAGCACCTGAACGTCAACGTGCTCAGGCGCGAGGTTCTCGAGGACGCAATGGATCACCCGGAAAAATATCCGCAGCTGACAATCCGCGTTTCGGGCTACGCCGTGAACTTCATAAAGCTCACCAGGGCCCAGCAGCTCGACGTTATCTCGAGAACGTTCCACGCAAAGCTCTGAAATGCGCGCGGCGCGGGGCTACGCCCGCGCCGCCGCCCGCCGATTGCCGTGAAAGCCGCTGTGCATTCGTTCGAGACCGCCGGCACGCTCGACGGGCCGGGCATACGATTTGTGCTCTTCCTGCACGGCTGCCCCCTGCGGTGCCTGTTCTGCCACAATCCCGACACCTGGGCGGCGGGCGCGCAAAAGTTCATGTCCGCCGGGGAAATACTAACGGAGATAAAAAAATACTCCGCGTTTTTCTCGGCCTCCGGCGGCGGAGTCACCGTCTCGGGCGGCGAGCCGCTCATGCAGCAGGACTTCATGATAGAATTTCTGGGCCTGTTGAAAAAAAATTCGATCCACTCGGCGGTGGACACCTGCGGCTACGCCGATCTGGACGCGGGAGCGGAGGAAATCATCAAACTCGCCGACATGTTCCTCTTCGACGTTAAGCACGCCGACCCCGCCGGACACCTCGCCCTCACGGGGAAAAGCTCCGAAAAGCCGCGAAAATTCCTCGAGCGGATCTGCGAAAGGGGAAAGAGGGTCTGGATAAGGTGCGTGCTCGTAAACGGCGTCACCGCCTCGGCCGAATACGCCGAAAAGCTCGGCGAATACCTGAAACCTTTCGGGGATAAAATCGGGCGGGTGGAGCTCCTGCCCTACCACACTCTCGGGGCGGCCAAATGGGAGAGGCTCGGGCTCGACTACGGGCTCAAGGGCGTGGAGCCCACCTCTCCGGAAACGGCGGCCGAATTCAGGAAAGCCCTGGCGGGCATACTCCCTGAAACGGAAATTGTCTGACCGCGCGCTATTCGAGCGGATACGCCGCCGCAAGCTCCGAGATCTCCGCCGCGGAAAGGGCGCGGTCGTAGACCGCGAGGGCGCCTATCCTGCCCTTGAAGAAATTGCCCATGCCCCTCTTCAAAAGAACCGCCCCCATTGTGAAGTCCGAGCCGTTGTCGCCTATGCCGTCGGGGAAATAATAGGGGTTTTTGGACTGCACGAGGCCGTCAGGATAGCCGGGGAAACCCTTTGTGTGGTCGATGAGCTCGCGCGGCCTTTCCTCAAATTTTCCGTCGAGATAGGAGCGTATGAATTTCCCGTCGTATGTGAACGCGACACACGCCCACCTGCCGCGGGGAACCTTCTGCGCGCTCGCCGAGTAGTCTATCGAAAACGGGAACGGGGGCGTCGGCTTGCCGGTTCTGGAAATGTGCCCGCACACCCGGTCGCCGCCGTTGTAATAGGGCAGGGAAACGAAAAGCCCGTACTGCCGCTTCCCGCCGTCGGAATGCTCGTTCCACATTCCGCCCACAAACCCTATGCCCTCCCCCGACCAGTTCACCCAGGCGACGACCGTCACGGCGTTCGTCTTTACATTGAGGACCCCGGTCTCGGCGTATGGGAGGGTCAGATAACTCCCGCCGTCGAACTCCGCGCAGCGCCCGGAAACCGGCCCGCCCACGGAAATTTTTACGCCGCCGGAATTTTTCATTTCAAAGCGCCCGCAGCGCGATTTGAACGAGTCCGAAAAATCCCACGCGGCGACGAACCCCGCGGGCTTTTCAATGGCGTCCGAGCCCGACGGCGACGGCGCGCAGCCGCCGCAAAATCCGAGGCACGCAAGCAGGGGCAGAAAGGAATGTTTCATGCGCCAATCCAAGCCGCATTCCGAAGGAAAGGCAACTTCTAAAAATTTTCCGCAAAAAAGGCGCGCAAGAAGCGTGTGATTTGTTGACTTTCGGGGGATTTTTCTCCTTAACGGAGCAATTAAAAAAACGGGGGAGGGCGCTGTTTTCGCGCCCCGGACCCCGGGCCCCGGCGACGGGGCGGACAAAACGCCAATCCGCGCGCGGGGCGGCCAAAACCGGAACGATTTAATTGGACAATCCTCCAACCACAAACGCCGTATTTTTCAGCGCGCTCAAAAACTGCGCCGAACGGGGCGACAGCGCGTGGCACACCCCCGGGCACAACGGCGGGGCCTTTTTCCTGAGATCCAAGACGGGCCGCGAATTCAGGAACTTCGTCGGCAGAAATATGTGCCGCGCCGACATGTCGGTTTCGGTGGGCGAGCTCGGGTCCCTGCTCTGCCACGAGGGCAAAATCGGGGAGGCCGAGCGCAACGCCGCAAAAACCTTCGGGGCCGACGAAACCTATTTCGTCCTCGGCGGGACGTCGGCGGCAAACCAGATGATAATCGAGGCGTGCGCCGCCGAAAACGACATTGCCGCGATCGACAGAAACTGCCACAAGTCCGTCTACCACGCGCTGATTTCCACGGGCGCCGAACCCGCATACCTGTGCCCGGTCAGGAATAAAATGGGCATGTCGGGCCCGATCCCGTGGAGGGCGACCTCCGCGGAGGGAATGCGCGGGCTCCTATCCGGAACGCCCGGGGCGAAAGGGGAAAAGCCCAAAATCCTGACGCTCACGAACTCCAATTACGACGGGGTCTGCGCGGAAATTTCTCACTTTCTGAAAAACCCGCCCGCGCGCAGCCTGCATTTCGACGAGGCGTGGTTTGCGCACGCAAAGTTTTCGCCGGTATACGCGGGGTTCTGCGCGCTCGGCGCGGAGAGGGCGGACTGCCCGGTGTTCGCGTCGCAGTCCACGCACAAAATGCTCGCGGCCTTTTCGCAGGGCTCCATGCTGCACATGCGCCGCGGAAAACTTTCCTCCCCCGCCGCCGGCGCGCTCGAGGAAACCTACGCCATGCACACCTCGACCTCGCCGCAATACAACATAATTGCGTCCCTCGACGCCGCCGCCTCAATAATGGCCGAAGCGGGGGAGAGGCTGACGGGAGAAACTCTGCGGCTGGCAGTGGGGTTGAGGCTCGAGATTGTCCGGAGAAAGTCGCGGGCGCAGGCGCGCGGAGGGTGGTATTTCGGCGTCTGGCAGCCGGATTTTGCAGAGACGCCGGACGGCGGCAAAATCCCCTTTGCCGAAGCCGACCCCGGATTCCTCTCCCAAAACCGGTCGCCGTGGATCATACGCCCGGGCGACCTCTGGCACGGATTTTCCGAAATGCGCGAGCCCGACTCCGCGATGCTCGACCCGCTGAAAATCACGATAACCACCCCCGGATTCGACGCAAACTCCCGCGCCTCCGGCCGGGGGATTCCGGCAAAGGCGGTTTCGCGCTTCCTCGAATCCCGGGGGATAATCTGCGAAAAGACGGACTTTTATTCGTTCCTGCTGCTGCATTCGCTCGGCATAGAGAGGGCCCAGCACGGGCGGCTTCTGGACGCGCTCGACGAATTTGCGGCGATGTACGATTCCGACGCCCCCCTCGCCGAGGCCGACCCCGAACTCACCGGGGAATTTCCCGGGGTCTACGGGGGCGAGGGGCTGCGCTCGCACTGCGATAAAATGCACGCCTTCATCTCGGAAACGCAGATGGTCGAAAAGATGAACCGCGCATTCCGGGCGCTCCCCGAGCGGCGCATGAAGCCCTCCGAGGCCTTCGGGCGGGTGGTTGACGGCGGCGCGGAACACGTCCCGGTGCGCGAACTCGCGGGAAGGACTTCGGCAACGGCGATAATCCCCTATCCGCCGGGGGTTCCGCTGATACTCGGCGGCGAGGCGTGGGGCGAAAACGGCGCGGCCGTGCGCGACTACCTCGCAGCGCTTGAAGACTTTGAGACGGCCTTCCCGGGGTACGGGACGGAAATCATCGGCGTCTCGAAAAGCGTCGAAGGAAAGCGCGCAAAATTCGGAGCGCTCTGCCTCAAAGAATGACGGCCCCGGTGACCTCCCCCGCCCGGCGCGCTATTTGAAAAGGCTCTCGAAGAGCGAATACGTCGTCCTGGACGACGCGGTCGGATTGCCGATATCCTGCACGCCGTAGTCCGTGCCCTTGTAGTCGTATTTGTACAAATCCGCCCAAACGGTCAGGTACCCGTACCCGATGAACGGGTATAAAAACCCGCTGCACTCGGAATACATGTTCTGAAAGGAATAGGGGGAGCCGTCTATCTTGTACCCCTCCCTCTCTGCGGCGGCGTACAGATTGTCTATGGCGGTCTGCTCGGAGGGGCTCGTGCCTATGAAGAAAAACCTGAACCCGCTGTCGCCGCCGCGCAGGCGGGTTTTTACGGGAACCCCCGCCTGCGAATGGCCGTTCCAATGGGTGGTAGGAGAATCGTCGTAGCTCATGCAACCGGCCAGCGCAAGCATGGCCGCCGCCGCGCACGCCGGGAAAATGGCGCCTGTCTTCATACAGTTTTTTGACGCCGCAAAACCGCAAAAGTTCCGAAAGTTTTTTGGGGCCGAAAACTTCCCTAAAAAAAGCAAAAACTTTCGCCCCGCAATGCCGCGAAAGCGAAAGCTCCGGCCCATCGCAGGCCGCCGCGCGCAAAGGCCCGTTGGCGGGGCCTCTGCGGCGCGCGGCTTCAAAGCGAATGCCCTACGCCAAATCCTTTTCGGAAAACTTCATCACCCCGCCCTCGGAAATCTCTCCGGAGATTATCGCCCGCGCGAGGGGGTTTTCTATTTTGTTGTTCACAACCCTCTTTAGCGGGCGGGCGCCGTAGAGCGGGTCGTAGGCCTTTTCGGCGAGGAAGTCGTAGGCGCCCTTGGTGAGCTCGACTTTTATCGACTGCGGCTCGAGCCTCCTGTTGAGGGAATCTATCTGCAACTTCACTATCTTGACGATTTCCGGCAGTTGGAGCGCCTTGAATATCACGATGTCGTCGATACGGTTGATGAACTCGGGCTTGAAATGCGCCCTGACCTCCGCCATGACGCCCTCGCGCGTGGATTCGGAGAGCGAGCCGTCGGCCTCGATCTTCCCGTCGGTTATGAAGCGCGCGCCGATGTTTGAGGTCATGATGATGACGGTGTTTTTGAAATCCACCCTGCGGCCCTGCGAGTCCGTCAGAACGCCGTCGTCCATCACCTGAAGGAGCGTGTTGAGCACCTCCGGGTGCGCCTTTTCGATTTCGTCGAAGAGCACGACCGAGTACGGCCTGCGGCGGACGGCCTCGGTGAGCTGGCCGCCCTGCTCGTATCCGACGTATCCGGGGGGCGCGCCTATAAGGCGGGCTACGGAATGCTTTTCCATGTACTCGGACATGTCGATTCTCACCATGTTTTCCTCGTTGCTGAACAGGGCCTCGCTCAGGGTTTTGGCCAGCTCCGTCTTGCCGACGCCCGTGGGGCCGAGGAAGAGGAAAGTGCCCGTGGGGCGCCTGGGATCCTGGATTCCCGCGCGGGAGCGCAGTATGGCGTTTGCGACGCCGTCGACGGCCTCGTCCTGCCCGACAACCCTGCGGTGCAGAATTTCCGGCAGCTTCAAAAGCCTCTCCTTGTCGCTCTCGACGAGCTTCTTGACGGGAATGCCCGTCCACTCTGCGACAATGGCCGCGATCTCCTCTCCGTTGACGCTCTCGCTTATGAGCGAATTGCCGTCGCGCTCGGCCTCCATAGCCTTTTTGAGGGCCTCCTCGAGCTTGGGAAGCTCGCCGTACTTGATTTCGGCGGCCTCGGTGAGGTTGTAGTCGCGCTCGGCGCGCTCCATGCGCATCTTCGCCGCCTCGATTTTCTCGCGCAGGACGACGGCCTTCTGGGTGGACTCCTTCTCGGCCTCCCATTTGGCCTTCATCGCGGCGGAATCGGAGCGCAGCTGCGCGAGCTCCCTGCGGACCTCTTCGAGGCGCTTTTCGTCGTGCTTTTCCTTGACGAGGGCCTTTTCCTCTATTTCGAGCCGGCGCACCTTGCGCAGCATCGTGTCGAGGTCGGTCGGCATGGAGTCGAGCTGTGTCTTGATCCTCGCGCAGGCCTCGTCCACGAGGTCGATGGCCTTGTCCGGAAGCTGGCGGCCCGAGATGTACCTGTCGCTGAGCTTTGCGGCTTCGACGAGCGCCCTGTCCTGAATGTGGACGCCATGGAAAGTCTCGAAGCGCTCTTTCAGACCGCGCAGTATGGAAATTGTCGTCTCGACGTCGGGTTCGGCGACGTAGACACTTTGGAAGCGGCGCTCGAGCGCGGGATCCTTTTCGATGTACTGCCTGTATTCGTCGAGGGTTGTGGCGCCGACGCAGCGCAGCTCGCCGCGCGCGAGCATTGGCTTTAACATGTTGGAGGCGTCCATCGACCCCTCCGTCTTGCCCGCGCCGACGATGGTGTGCAGCTCGTCGATGAAGAGGATTATCTTGCCGTCGCTCTCCCTGACTTTGTTGAGCACGGCTTTCAGGCGCTCCTCAAACTCGCCGCGGTACTTTGCGCCGGCGATGAGCGCGCCCATGTCGAGCGCGAAAACGGTCTTGTCTTTCAGCCCCTCGGGAACGTCGCGGCGCACTATGCGCTGGGCGAGCCCCTCGGCGATTGCCGTCTTGCCCACGCCGGGCTCGCCGATGAGCACGGGGTTGTTCTTCGTCTTGCGCGACAGAATCCTGATGACGCGGTTGATTTCGTCCTCGCGGCCGATCACCGGGTCGAGCTTTCCGTCGCGCGCGAGCTTCACCAGGTCCGCGCCGTACTTTTCGAGCACGTCGTAGGTGTCCTCGGGCGTTTTGGTCGTCACGCGGTCGCTGCCGCGCATCTGTTTTACGAGAGACTCTATCGACTCGCGCGTTATGTGCAGGCTCCTGAAAAGGTCGGCCATTTGGGCGGGCTCGGGCTTTTCGACTATCGCCAGAAAGAGATGCTCGGTCGAAACGTAGTCGTCGCGCATGCGCCCGGCGATCTCCCCGGCCCGCTCTATCGTCTGCGAGCACGAATTGGACATGTACGCCTCGGAATTGGAGCCGGAAACTTTCGGAAGGGAGTCGAGCGCGCGCCTGATGCCGAGCTCGAGGGCCGAACGCTTGTCGGAGCCCATTTTGGAAAGCAGCGCTCCGACTATGCCGCCCTCCTGCGCGACGAGGCTTGCGAGCAGGTGGATCTGCTGGATTTCGGTGTTGCCCCTGCCCCTGGCTATTTCGCGCGCGCCGTTTACGGCCTCTATGCTTTTTTCTGTAAGTTTTTCGGGATTGATACTCATATGGCTCCGATGTAGCATTTGGCATGCCAAAATGCAAGATGTTTGAAATTAATAGGTAATAAAATCAGAAAGAACCCGCAATGTGCCAAAACCGCACAGTGCCGATAAAATATGACACATTTCCCCCGCGCGCAGTTCCCAAAAATCCGGAGCCCGCGGCGCGCCGCCGGGCTTACCGCGGATTCAGCGCCAAGCCGAAAGCGGAAGAAGGGTAAACCCCCTTACGAAGATTGGCTGCGCAATGCCTCTATCCCCTTTCCGAATACAAATATATAGCGAACCTCTCTTGGGAGCTTCGTTAACGCTTCTGAAGTTTGAGCGGCACGGGCCGGTGCGAGGGCGCACTGCCATAGAAGGAGCAAGCCCCTTACGCCCATTGCTCACGCAATAGGGCTATCCCCCGTATAAATCTAACGCTCCCGAAATTTGTTTTGAAAACCTTAGTTTTCAGAATTTGGCGCAATGAAAACGAAAGCTTATTTTATCCGAAGCGCAGCGAGGTTATAAAATAAGGCTTTCGGGAAGGATAAAATGC
>DBGCYC010000126.1:0-8022 GCA_048390825.1 Candidatus Merdousia sp. | reverse complement strand
GCCTGAAGAATGCGCCTGCGTCCAAAAAGCCGGCCTCCGCGTACAGGGAGCGCAAGGCCGAAGCCGCGAGGCGTCGGGCGGAAATTTCCGCGCTCAAAAAAGATGTCGCGCGGCTGGAGTGCGAAATCGCGGGGGCCGAGGCGGAGCTTTCAAAAATCGAGGCCGAGATGTCGGAGGCGGATTTTTTCAGGCGCGGAGCGCGTTGCGCGTCTGCGGCGGAGGCGTACAACGCGCTCAAGTCCGAAATAGAGGAGCTCTATTCCGAATGGGAGAAGGTTTCCGCCCTGCTGGAGGATTAGCAGCCCGGGGCCTGAGGAGGCACGGCTAAATTTGCGTATTGAAAAATTCCGCGGATTTTATAAACCGTATTATGAATTTGTTTATTGTGGACATTAAAAGCCCCCGCTTGCGGCGGAAAGCGGGCCTTGGCATTGGTTATAGAAAGATTATTTCGAGGTTGGGGATAGCCGATTCGTAGCGGGAAAGATAACCCTCGACCGCGTCGACGTCCTCGGCATGGGCGGCGGCGCTTTTTTTCGTCCTTCTTTTTATGTCGCCGAGCCCGCATACCACGAGGTACGCCCTCTGGTGGCCTGCGAGCCTTCTGGCCGCGGACGACAGGGGCGCGAGCGCAAACAGCGGCTCCGATGGCGAGAGCTCGACGGTTTCGACCGCCGCCTCCGGGTCGTAGAGGGCGAGCATTCTCCTGGCGAAAACCCCTATGTCGGCCCTTTCCGATTCGGGGCTTGCGAGCGCCGCCTCGACGCCCCGCGCGGCGTCGGCGCACAGGGCGAGCGCATGCGGCGCGCCGCGCGCGAGCAGCGCGTTCAGCAGGCGTATCTTCCGCGCGTCGGCCATTCTCAAAAAAGCCTCTCCTGCCCCGCTTCGGAGACTCCCGAGCATTTCGCCAGCCACGGTATGCCGGCGTTTTCCATTCCGTCAAATTCCAGAAAGCGCGCCAGCAGCAGCGCGCACGCGATGGCGTCGTAGAGGGCGCTGTGCCACTTCCTCCTGCCGGGAGGGCAGAATTTTTCGGCGGCCTCGTCGAGCCTCTCCTGCAGTCCGAAGGCGCGGACGCAGTCGGAAAGTTTTGCGCCGCCGATTTCCGGGAAGAGGGCGCGAGCGATGGCGCAGGTGTCGAGCCACGGGGCCCATTCGGGGGTTCGCCCGCCGCGCGCGAAGTCCGGCACCATGCCCGGCGAGGGCAGGGCGGCGCGCAGGAGGGAGTCCTCCACGGAGGCGTTGTGCGCCATGAATACCCCCCGCGCGCGCATACGGCAGAAGAGCGGCAGGTCGTCCGAAAACGGCGCCCGCTTTTCTGCGTCCTCGTTGGAGATCCCGAAGAAGTCGGCGTCGCGGCGGGGAATTTTGCGCTTCGGCGCGCATATGCGCGTGGCCGCCGACGCTATCCCGCCGTCCGCAAGCTCCGCAACCCCGTATTCGACTATCCCGATTTTCGACGATCCCTCGAAGTCTACCGCGAAGACGGGAACGTTTTTCATCTTGCCCATTTTTGTTAGAATCGCGTACATTACGCCCATGCAAACGCAGTCTTTCAAGGTTTTTATCAACGAGCTTGCGGACATGAGCGGCGAGTACATCGCCAAGTCTTTCGGAAAGCGGCACAGCGTGGACTTCAAGGAGGACTCCTCCCCCGTCACGGAAGTCGACAGGAACGTGGAGTGCATGCTGCGCGAGGCTATCTCAAAGAAATTTCCCGACCACGGGATCATAGGCGAGGAGTACGGAAATTCCGGCGCGGACGCCGAATACGTATGGGTGCTCGACCCGATAGACGGAACGAAATCCTTTATAAGCGCGGTTCCGCTCTTCGGGACGCTTATCGCGCTCATGAAGGGCGGCGAGCCCGTGCTTGGGGCGATAAACCAGCCCGTGCTGCGCGAGCGCATCGTGGGCGACTGCTCGGAATGCCTCTTCAACGGAAGGCAAGTTTCTCCGTCAAGGCGGACGTCCCCCGAGGGAATGACGCTGCTTACGTCCGACTCGCGCTACTGCTCGCGCCTAAGGGGGGAGGCCGGGTGGAGGCGGCTCGAAGACGCGGCGGCGATTTCGCGCACATGGGGCGACTGCTACGGCTATATGCTGCTCTGCCGCGGGTACGCCGACGTCATGGCGGACGCGCTTTTGGAGGTTTGGGATTTTGCGGCGCTTCTTCCGGCCCTGAAAGGCGCGGGGGTTGCGTATTCCGACTGGAAGGGCGGGGGCGACATAGGCCGCGAATGGGGGCTGATCGCCTCGTGCACGCCGGAACTGCACGCAAAGGTTCTCGCGGCCGTATCCGCCGGATCGTAAAAAAAGCGCGGCGGAAATTCCGCCGCGCCCCTGCGCTTTCGCCTTCCGCGCCTAATTCTGCGCCGCCGCCTTCGCGGGGGCGGCCGCCTCCTTGACGGGGACGGAGTGCCCGTGGCGCTTGATTACCGGGGAGTGCTTGGCCTGCTGGGACTGTTGCGGCTGCGGGGCGGGCCCGCCGAGGTCGATTTTTCCGGAGGCCATCATGTATATGGCGGCCGCCGATACCGCGGCGAGCGCGACGGCCCCGAGGAGCTCCTTCGGCGCGAAGGCCTTCCTGCCGTTTTCGGATCTCGCCCATATGTAGAACGGGATTCCGGCCGTCAGCAGGATTACCGATGCCAGCAGGTATTCGAGGCCGGCGGCGTATATGAGCCACAGCGCGTACAGCGCGCCTATGCCCCCGCTTGCGGCCGCGATGCCCGCGCCGATTTGCAGCCCCGGTACGACCGACTTCAGCTTCCTCTGCTCGGAAATCTTGAAGAGGTACATCGTGCTGGACAGGTACGCCGGCAGAACCATCACGCCCGTTATGCTCAGCATTGTGTTCCACGCGTTGTTCGAGAAGAACACGAGCATCATGGCAAGCTGCATGAGCGCGCTCGTCGTCCATAGGGAGGCCGACGGCGAGCCGTTGGCGTTCGACTTTGCGAAGAATTTCGGGAAGGTCCCGTCCTTCGCGCAGGCGAACGGCATCTCCGCCGTTATTATAGTCCATGCCAGCCAGCTTGCGAGAACCGATATAAGCAGCCCTATGTTCATCAGCCACGCGCCCCACGGGCCCACTATCTTTTCGAGAACCCCGGCGGTGGACGGGTTTGCTATGCCCGCGATTTCGCTCTGGCTCATCACGCCGAAAGGCAGCACGGAGAGAAGTATGAACACCACCAGCCCGCCGAGAAAGCCCATGATGGTTGCCTTCCCGACGTCCCCCTGGCTCTTCGCGCGGCCCGAGAGGACGACCGCCCCCTCTATGCCTATGAAGGCCCACAGGGTGACGAGCATGGTGCTCTTTATCTGCGCCCCGAGCCCGCCGAGGACGCGCCCGTCCGAGGGCGTTTTGCCCCAGAAGTCGAACGTGAACTTGTCCCAGTGGAACGCGAATACGAGCACTATTGCGAACACCAGGAGCGGGACGAGCTTGCCGACGGTCCCGACGATGTTTATTATCGAGGCCTGCCTGACGCCCGCGAGCACCACGAAGTTGAACGCCCATATTAGGACGGAGCCGCCGACGATGGACCACACGTTGTTTCCGCCCGCGAATACCCCCGGGAAGAAGTAGTTGAGCGCGTCCATTGTTATGACCGCGTATCCGACGTTGCCGAAAATCTGGCACAGCCAGTATCCCCACGCGATCGTAAAGCCCGCGTAGTCGCCGAAGCCGTCCCTGCTGTACATGTAGATGCCGGCGGTCAGGTTCGGGCGCGCGGACGCGAGTATGCGGAATGAATTAGCTATGAAAAATATCCCGATGCCCGTGATTATCCACGCGATTATGACCGCCCCCGCCGCGGCCGAGGCCGCCATGTTTTGCGGGAGGCTGTATATGCCGCCGCCTATCATCGAGCTGAGCACTATCGCCCCGAGCCCGACAACCCCCAGCTTCTTTGCGGAAGCCGGGGGAGCGGAGGCGGCGCCTGTTTTAGAGTCCGCCATAACAGCTCCGTTCGCCTATACCGTCGCGGGTGCGGCGTATTCAAAGTTGAGGAAGCCGAGCGCCGTGAGGCAGTAGCCGAAGTTCTGCTCGATGTTCACGAAGTTGTGGAACATCTGGAACTCGCTGTGCTTCTGCACGCCGCGTATGTCGAGCTCGTGGTTTAGCGACTTGGCAAGCCACATTTCCGCGTGGGTTTTTGCGATGGCGTCGTCCACGAAAGTGTCGAAGTATTCGACGTATTCCGCGGCCCAGCCGCCTATCAGCTCGCCTTTGGAGTCTTTGCCCCAGCATATTCCGACGCCGGTGGCGATGGCCTTGTGCTCCTCCTGCCGCGCGCCGTTGCCGGCCATTATTACCTCGAGAACCGCCCCGTGCTTGAAGAATTTCGTCACCTTGTCGACGGGGTAGATTTTCCCGAACAGCTCCTTCGGAAGCACCGAAGTGTAGGGGATTACGTTGAAGTTTTCGATTTTCGCCTCCAGAAGCGCGGAGTCGTAGCAGAACGTTTCAAAGGGCTGGGGCGGAATGCCGTCCTGGGCCTGTCCGGCGCCGCCGGTGTGAAATGCGAGGGTGGGATATCTTGTACCGAGTACCATGTTGACTTTTCTCCTTTTTGGATTGTTTGTTTTTTTTTGAATCAAGGCGGCTGCAAAGAGATTGCGCTCTTGAAATTTGAAAGGACGGTCAATAGGCGTTGTCTGTCCCGGGGGCGCCTCGGCCGGCGCTTCGATCCCCGCACGCATTGTATGACACCCGGTTCGCGGCATGGTTCCGCTTTTGTGCGGGCGCAAAAAAAACGGGCCCCTTCCGGGAGCCCGCCATGCTTTGCCGCAGAATCGCGTTCAGGACTGCCGCGCGTCGTCGGCGAGGGCGATGTGCAGGTCTTTGAGCTGCTTTTCCGTCACCGGGCACGGCGACTGCGCCATCAAATCCTGGCCGCGCTGCGTCTTGGGGAATGCGATGATGTCGCGTATGCTCTGGCGGTTTGCGAGAATGCTCACGAGCCTGTCGAAGCCCAGCGCTATGCCCCCGTGCGGCGGGGCGCCGTACTTGAAGGCTTTGAGCATGTATCCGAAGCGCGACTCGATAACGTCTTCGGGGATTTTGAGCACGTCCCTGAACACCTTTTCCTGCACCTGCGGCTGGTGGATTCTTATTGAGCCGCCGCCGAGCTCGACGCCGTTGAGGACTATGTCGTAGTGCTGGCCCCTGACGCGCAGCGGGTCGGAGTCGAGGTACTGGAGATCCTCCTCCACGGGAGAAGTGAAGGGGTGGTGGGCCGAGACGTATCTTCCCTGCTCTTCGTCAAAGAGCATCAGCGGGAATTCTATCACCCAGAGGAAATTGAACCGGTCGGACGGAATCGAGAGCTTCCCGCGCGCCTGCAGGAGCTTGGCGCATTCGAGGCGCACCCTGCCGAGTATCGAGCACGCCCTCTCCCACTCGCATGCCGCGAAGAACACGATGTCGCCGTCCTCTATGTTAAGCCTGTCCCTGAGCTCCGCCTGTTCGGCCTCCGAAAGGAATTTGAGTATTGGGCTCTTCCACGCGCCGTTTTCGGCCTTGATGAAGGCCAGCCCCTTCGCCCCGAGCGTCTTTGCGACGTCTTCGAGGGATTTCAGCTCTCCCTGGGTGATATCGGCGAGCCCCTTTGCGTTTATGGCCTTTACCGCTCCGCCGCCGTTTGCGGCCGCCGCAAACACCTTGAACTGGCTTTGCCTGAAAGTTTCGGTGAAGTCCGCGAGCTCTATCTCGAAGCGCGTGTCGGGCTTGTCCACGCCGTAGCGGTTCATCGCCTCGGAGTATGGCATTCTCTTGAAGGGCGTCGGAATGTCGATCCCCAGCACGTCCTTCCATACTTTTTTGAGCATGTTTTCGATGAGCGAATACATGTCCTCGCGGTCGATGAAGCTCATTTCGATGTCAACCTGCGTGAACTCCGGCTGCCTGTCGGCCCTGAGATCCTCGTCGCGGAAGCACTTGGCCATCTGGTAGTATCTCTCTATGCCGGACACCATCAGCATCTGCTTGTACTGCTGCGGAGACTGGTTGAGCGCGTAGAACTGCCCCGCGTTGAGGCGGCTTGGCACGAGAAATTCGCGCGCGCCTTCGGGGGTGCTCTTAAAGAGTATCGGGGTTTCGACCTCCGTAAATCCCTGGGAATCGAGGTATTCGCGCAGGGCCCTCGCCGCTTTGTGCCGGAGCCTCAGCAGGTTGAGGTTGCGCGGGCGGCGCAGGTCGAGGTAGCGGTATTGCAGGCGCAGATCCTCGTTGACCTTGTCGGCCTTTTCGTCGTCGAGGGGGAAGGGGAGCGTTTCGCAGACGTTGTGGACGACCATGCCTTCCGCGACCACTTCGATTTCCCCGGTTTTCAGCGCCGGGTTTACAGTGTCGCCCTCGCGCATCGAGACTTCCCCGAACACCTGCGCCACGCTTTCGTCCTTGAGCTTTTGGGCGTCCCTGTACGCCGGGCAGTCCGGGTGGAATACGACCTGCGTGATTCCCTCGCGGTCGCGGAGGTCTACGAATATTATCCCGCCGTGGTCGCGCACCGACTGTACCCATCCGATGAGCGAGACCGTTTTGCCCTTGTCGGAGGCGGTGAGCTCGTTGCAATTATTTGTGCGTTTCATTTGCAGTTTCTTTAAATTACAATCCCCGATTCTCTTTCAAATCCCGCTTTGTAGTCAAGCCCCGATTTGGAGGGGGCCGCGCGGAAACGGCCCGAAGCCCCGCCGCGGGGCGCTTTGGAGGCGAAACCGAACCGCGCAGTTTTAGGCTTTAAAAGCGTTCCGCTTTCTGCTTTGATGACGGCATTATTTTACGGCCGCCGCGCGCGGCCGAAATCCGCGCAGATTCATGATAGAGCTTAGAGAGTTGCGGCTGGCATTCGGGCCGCGCGCCGTGCTGGACGGCGTTTCCGCGGTCGTCGGCAAGGGCGACAGGATAGGCCTTGTCGGCTCCAACGGAGCGGGCAAGAGCACCCTTTTGAAAATCCTCGCGGGAATCGAGGCCCCCGACTCGGGGGAGGTGGCAAAGCCCGGGTACGCAACCGTAGGCTACCTGCCGCAGGAGTCGCTCGTGGCGGGTTCGAGGCCGCTTTACGAGGAGGCCGAATCCGCCTTCGAGGGGGTGGTAGCCATGCGCGAAAAAATGGCGCGGGCCGACGCGGTAATCCGCTCTGCCGACCCGTCGTCGCCCGAGTACGCCGACGCGGTTTCGGAGGTCGGGGAAATCGAGCGGCGGCTCGAGGACGCGGAGGAGTCCAAGCTGCGCCCGCGCGTCGAGAGCGTCCTGATGGGCCTCGGGTTCGGAGTTTCGGACATGCCGCGCCCGTGCTCGGAATTTTCCGGCGGCTGGCAAATGCGCATAGCCCTCGCAAAGCTCCTGCTGCGCGAGCCGACGCTGCTGATGCTCGACGAGCCGACCAACCATCTCGACATCGAGTCCATAGAGTGGCTCGAGGACTATCTGAAATCCTACCCCGGCGCCGTGCTTATCGTCAGCCACGACAGGGCCTTTCTCAACGGCCTTTCCAACCGCACGTTCTCCCTCTCGCAGGGCCGCCTCGAAACCTACGCGGGCAATTACGATTTCTACGAGGCCGAGTCCGCCGCGCGCCGGCTCCGCCTCGAGCGCGCCGCCGAAAACCAGCGCAGGGCCGTGGAGAAGACGGAGAGGTTCATAGAGCGCTTCCGATACAAGAGTTCCAAGGCGGCCCAGGTTCAGAGCCGCATAAAGGCGCTCGGCAAAATCGGGCGCATAGAAGCCGGGGCCGGAGAAAAGAGCATACGCTTCAAATTTCCGGAGCCCTCGAGAACCGGCCAGGTCGTCCTCGACGTTTCGGGCGTGTGCAAGTCGTTCGGGGCGCACAGGGTGCTCGACGGCGTGTCCCTCCGAATCGAACGCGGCGAGCGCGCCGCCCTCGTGGGCGTCAACGGGGCGGGCAAGACGACCCTTGCGAAAATCATGGCGGGCGCGTTGAAAGCCGATTTTGGGGGCGTGGAGCTTGGGTTGAACGTCAAAATGTCGTACTTTGCCCAGCACCAGGC
>DBGCYC010000125.1:0-22877 GCA_048390825.1 Candidatus Merdousia sp. | reverse complement strand
TCGCCCCAGGATTCGGGGTACCTCATGCGCTGCGAAACGGTGATGGAAGCCGTGCTGCCGGAAATGACCGTCACCTTCGGGGCGCAAAGCAGGTCGGAACCCTGGCGCTGTTCGAGGGCGTCGACGATCAAGCTCACGTCGTAGCCGTTGATGACGCCGAGAACCGTGTTGGCCGCCTGCGCCGCCCCGGAGGCCATATTTATGGTCGAGGGGAGAACCGGGACGACGGGATCCACCGTGTACGGGTTGGGAACAGTCCCGTCGACTTCCGCCGCGGGCTTGAGAATGGTGATGGGCGTAGAGCCGGCGCTCGCGCTGGTTATGGTGCTGCCGAGCGTGCGGTTGTTGAAGGTGCTGATCGTGCCGGTCGTGTTTCTGCCGGCGGTCGAGAACAGCGTGCTGTAAGTACCGTCCGAATTCTGCTTGGAAACATTCCAGTTGAATCCGAGTTCCTTCAAGACGCCCTGGTTGACTTCCATGAATTTGGCTTCTATTTCAACCTGCTTGGTTTCGCTGTACCTCAGGAGGATATTGCGAACCTTGTCGAGATTGCGGCGAGTGTTGGTAACCCAGAGCTTTGAACCGTCGAACGCGAGAGTCGCGCCGGGGCCGAATTCCACGCCGGCCTTGACGAGGAAGTTTTTGATGGCGTCTTCCTTGCCGTCGCCGCCTGTGGCCGCCGCGCTCGAACCGCCGCCGCCGAAGGGATTGCCGGAGTCGCCGGAGTCGCCGACGGCCGCCTTGAAGCCGATCATGCGCATGACGGTGGAAGTCGGGAGCGGGAAGTCGAGGGTGTCCATCGACGCCACGCTGTTGTCCATAGCCTTGCGGACAACGATGGTGTCCTTTTCAATGTCGTACTGGAAACCAGCCTGTTGCGTTACCCAGTCGAGTATCTGGCCGAGAGAGAGGTCGCGGAGGGTGAGGACGACGGGCTTGGCTTCGGCGGCGTTGTCGCCGAATAGGACGATGTTCACACCCTTCTTCGCGTCGTTGGACTTGTCGTACTCGACAGAGAGTATGGAGAGGGTGTTGATCGCCTGAGCGAGCGTCACGCCGGGGGCAGGGAAGCTCACGTTGGGGATTATGATTTCGGAGAGCTTCCTGTCGATGACGGAGTCGGCCCTCGCGCCGCCCCTGTCGACCGTGGTGCCGGTGTAGACCTGCGGGCGCTGCCAGGACTTGCTCACTTCGTCCATCATAGACTCGCGGGTGGCGAGATATGTCATGCGGCCGCGGTCGGAAAGCTTTTCGGAGATGAGGCGCTGGTAGGCCTTTGCCTGGATATTGTCCGCGTCGAGGGTTTCGATCTGGCGGAACGTGGCGCGCGCGCCCTGATAGTCGCCGTAAAGGTACTGCCTGCGGCCCTTTTCAAGAAGGTTTTCAATCTTCTTCTGGCGGGTTGCGAAATCGGGGCTGATGTCGGCGATGGTGTTGTTGTAGGGGTTCTTGGTGAACTCGTCAACCTCTTCGACAAAAGCGGCGCCGGCGGGCTTGCTCTCTTCGGCGGCGGCGTATTCTGCGGCGAAGGTCTTGGCGGCGGCGGTGTCCCTTTCGGACATGGCGATCTTTGCGCGGGACTTCGCCATCACGGCCTTGGCCCTGTTGAGTTCGGAGCGAACTTCGTCGGATATCGGCGAATACGCGTCTTCCGGGAGCTTTTCCCCGGCGAAAGCGAGCTTGCGGGAAGCTTCGTCCCAGTTGCCTTCGTCCATGAGGTCGTAGGCTTCGTCAATCAAATCGTATGCGGCGATGACCTGGAGCTGCTGTTTGCGGACGGCGTCCGACATGGCGGCGTCGACGGGCTCGACCTTGGCCTGCGCCTCGGCGGCTTCCGCGACCGGGGCTTCGGCGGCGGGCGCTTCTTCGGCCGCAGGGGCTTCCTCGGCCTTATTGGCGACTTTCACGCCGCCAGCGAGAACGGGCGCTTCACCCTTTGCCTGGCGCTCGATGTCCTTGTTCACGTCGGCGAGCATGCGCTGTACGCCCTCGTCGTTCGGGGCGATCTTCAGAAGCTCTTCAAGCGACTGCTTGGAAGCTTTCAAGTCGCCCGAATCGCGGGCCTGTACGGCCGCAACCATAAGACGGATTTTCTCTTGGGTCTGATCCGGCTTGGCATAGCCGAGGCTTGCCGCCGCGGCGGAAGCTAATATCGCCGCGGCAAATGCCGCTTTTCGTTGGATTCTGTTTATTTTCATATTCGCTGTATTTATAATTTGTTAAATTGACGTTAACAGTTTTGCGGGGTTTTTAAAGAATATTTTTCAATTATTTGACGGGAGAGACCCCCGCCGCCGACAGATTCATGATTTGAGGCTCGATATCGGCGTTGTCCGGAACCATTTCAATCACGGCGGAGCCTTTATCGAAGTCGATCGACTTTACATTGTAAGTCGCCGTCCCCACTTTACGGCTTTCTCCGGGCGCCTTCACGTGCCACACGGAGCCGTCGGGGGCGGAAAAGGAAATGCGGCGGCGGTCGTCTATGACGGTCTCTTTATTGGAGTATACCGTCACCTCCTTGCCGAGCGAATTGTCGAAGAGCACAACGGTCACGACGTCCGCGATGGTGTTGTTCTTGTCGTTCCTGACGCGCTTTATCTCAAACTTTTTCGGGGTGAGCCCCAGCTTGATTTTCTTGCCGGTGGAGGGGGCGTCCGCGATGATCTCCTCGTTGAGCTTCCCGATAAACGAGAGGTTCTTCACGGTGTCGACAAACTGTATCACAGGCTCCTTCTTCGTCCCGAAGTATCCGAGGTACTTTATCGGGTAGGGCTCGTTGGACACGCCGACGTATTTCAGGGCGAAAGACTGGCGGGCCACTTCCTTGTAATACGGCGACTCCGTCATGAAGTTGCCCTTTTTGTCAACCCATATCTGCGGGGGCGTGAACACCTGGAAGAACCATTTGCCGGCCTCGTCCTGCGCGCGGACTTCGGGCCACTCTATCGAGGCGACCTGGAGCGCGGGGACGACTATGTTTTTCCACGCTATGCCGGAGGGCTGCTTTTGCCCGAGGCTTTCGACGCGCCCGCGCAGGAGTTCGCCCTTGGGCGCGTTCATAAAATAGAAAGCGCACGACGCGCCCGCGGCTATTACGGCTATCGCAAAAAATATCTTATCGTAGTGTTTCATTTCAGTGCCGTGCCTTTATTGTTTTTTGGAATCTGCGGGAGCCGCCTTTTCGGGCCCGGCATTTTTGTCCGCGTCCTTCTTGGGGGCGTCCTTGACGACTTCCACGTATTCTATCACTACCGTAAACTCGGAGATGTTGTCCGTCACGACGGGAACCTTGTTTTCGTCTATAACGGGGGCCGCGGGGGCGTTTTCGCCGCCCTCTTCGGAACCGCCGGAAGCGAAGGCGTCCGCGGCTTCGGAGGTTTCCTCCTCAATGGCGTCCGCGGAATTGGGCGGAGCTATAAGGGAGAGATCCGCGGGCTTCACGTCGATGCTGCGGACGACGAGCATGGCGTCGAAATCCTTGAGCTGGTTGAGGAACCTGCGCAGCACGTCGGTGTGGCCGGCGAACACGAAGCGGTACGCGAGCGTGTCGAGGCTTCCGGGCTTGCGCGCGGTGATGTTTTCGTCTATCTTGAAGTTGTCGCCGCGGATCGCCGCCGAACTGTTGCGCGAAGACGCCCTCACGCGGCGCGCGGCGCGCGGATTCTCCTTTATGCCCTCCTCGGGGAGAATCTCCCTCTGGACGTTGACGATGGACATGGGAGACTCCTGCGACTTGCAGTTGAAGAGCTTCTGGTTGATGTAGTCGAGCACGCAGACCTGCTTCCATATCGCCGGCAGCGCCGCGTCCTTCGGCGAGTCGGCGTTGGGGGCCACGTATTTTTTGTACCCGAAATCCATCTCGTCGGGCACGTATATGTCGCGCTTTCTGGCTTCCGCCCTCCACGCGTTCACCATGCCGCGCAGAACTTCGCGGAGCTGGAAGCCCTCCTCGGCGGAGAGGGGCTTGAAGATGTGCTCGCTCTCGCGGGTCAGATCCTTTTCGAGGTCGAGAAGGTGCTTTTCGAGCTCCCCGATGTTCTTCTTGGAAGCGTCGATGGAGGGCTGCGTCGGATCGGTCGAGAGGGTTTCGTCGTACTGGCGCATTGCCCGGCGGAGCTTGGCGAACGCGTCCTTGTCCTTTTTAAACAGCACTGCGTCGTACGCGACGCCCGCCGCGAACAGCGCAAGCAGCGCGAACATCGCGGCGAAAAATATAGGGTATTTTTTAAAGTATTTCATTTGCCAAAGATTTTGACAGTTTATATGGGCTTGTCGGGATTCACCACGAGAGTGAAGTCGAACTTCAGAATGCGCGGGTTGGACGGGTCTGTGCGCACGTTTTCAAACGACTTCAAAAATTCGGAGCTCACGAAGGAATTGAGAAGCTTCGTGATTCTGTCGATAGCCTTCTTGGTGTCGTACTCCTGCGGGTTTTCGGGGTTGAAATCCCTTAACAGCAACCTGCCGGTGAGCTCGAGCTTGTACTCCTGCGCGCCGTTCTTGGAAGTGCGGTGAACCCTCATGTTGTCGAGCCACACGTCCTTCTGCTCCATCAGGCGCTTTTCTATGTCAATAAAGAGGTTTATCCAGTTTGACTTCGACTTCGCCAGGCCTTCAAGGCCGTTGATTTTGGTTTCGAGGGAGCTTGCGATTTCGCCGTTCTTTTTGAACTCCGCGGCGCGGTCCTCGATCGGAACCATCATTGACTGGAACTTTTGGGCGGCCTCCTCCTCCTGCGCGACCGACCTCGAGAATAGGAACATCGGCGGAAGGGTCGCGGCGAACAGCACCGCGGCGCCGAGTATCATCAGCGGGCGGGTCTTGGCGAACGCGGTCTCCTCGACGATGTGCCTGGGAAGGAGGTTGACGCTCATCAGGCCCGGCATTACCATGCGTGCGGCCTCGCCGATTATTTCGCTGACCTGCGGGGCGCAGTCCGACAGCAGCTGCTGGTTTACGCGCGGGCTGACCGACACGTTGGAGAGCGCGTCGAAATATTCGACGCTCATCTTCTGGTCTTCGGCGAGAAATTCCGCAAACCCCGGTATGAGGGCCCCGCGGCCGCAGAGATAAATTTTGGAAGGCGCGGCCACCCGGGAGGTGCGCCTGTAATTTACGATGGAGCGCTTTATTTCTACCCCTATCCTGCGCATCACGGCGTTGGCGCCGTTTGTAAAGTGCTCCGCGCCCGCGCTCGACGAAAGGGCCGAGTTTGCGAAGAACCCGCGCTTGAGCTCCTCGGCCGCGGAGAAGTCCCTTCCGAGCGAGTCCGCCACCGCCTGGGTGAGCGAGTTTCCGCCGACCGGAATGCTGCGCACGAACACGCCGTCCTCGCGGGCAATCATGAGGTTCGTGAAGCGCGAGCCGACGTTCATTATGATGACGTCGTTTTCAAGGCCGCAATACTTCCAGGCGTTGTAGTCGAGAATGGAGGAGGCCTCTATGGATTCCGGGATTATGCCAGCCCGGGAGAGGGCCGCGCAAAATTCGTCGGCCGCGGAGGACTTCATCGAGGTGAGGAAAATTTCCGTCTCGACGCCGTCGTCGGAAATCACCTCGTAGTCCCACGAGACTTCGCCTATCGGATAGGGAATGTTTTTCTCGGCCTCAAACGCTATGACCTCGGCGCGGCGCGCCTCCTCGACATGGGGTATTTTTATGGTCTTAGTCAGGAGGAGCATCGAGGGGGCGATTACTGTCGCCTTGCCCGAGACTCTCATCATTTTCAGCGTGGCCGCCAGCTCCGCGAGCCATTCGTCCTGGTTGGAATAGTCGTATTTCAGTTCCTGTACCTGAAAACTTTCCAAAACAAGGCGGCCGGCGGAAACGCCGAACTCCGACGCGCTGACGTGGGTGGCTCCGCAGTTTATTATAAGCTTGTTTTTAGAACTCATCTCAAATGTGAATGGGGTATGATAAATCGGGAATAAGAGTAAATCTAATACGCTTTGCACCCCTTAGTAAAGCATTTTTTGACCGGGCGGCGCAAAAAGTGGCGCGCGCGGGGCGCCGTCTGGCGCGCCTCTGCGCGCAGCGCGGGAAAACGGCTATTTCAACGGCAGGTAGTTCGGCACAATCGGGGACTTCGAGTACTCGTACATCTGCACGTTAAACGGGCATTCGGGAAGCGTCATCAGCACGCCCTGGTTCACCTTGGAAGACTTCTCGACCAGCTTCATGAACGACTCGTAGACCTTCTGCGGATCGTCGTTCTTGTAGATATTTTTGGAAAGCATCGTCTTCATGTTCTGCTTGGTCAGCTCTATCGGAGTGCCGTTTATGGAAATCTCTATCTTCCACGCGAAGGGCTCGGCGGAAAGCCTGTAAATGTCGTACGCTTCCGACGGAATGTAGAAAACAACCGGGATTTTCTTGTTGACCTCTATGGCGAAAAGCTTCGCCTTGGCCCGCAAAACTATCAGGCTGTCGAGCGAGCGCTTGTCAGTCGCCATCTGGTCCTTGTAGACGAGGGTCAGATCAACGTCAACGTTGCGGATCCACTTTTGGTTGTTGGCCTTGTTGTCGGGATTTTCCCTGGCGAACAGCGGAACCTCTATGCGCGTCCACTGGCCGGTCGAGTTGGCGATGGCCGTGGGCTGCAGGCGCTTGGCGTCGAGCTTCGAGTGCTGGATTACGATGGGATCGTCCTTGGGGGCTGCAAAAACGGCGGCGGCGGCCGTTGCGGCCACAAGGGCAAAAAAAGTACGTTTGATGGGATTCATGCAAACGATTGAAACCCAAAATCGGAAAACTTCAAGCTTTTTTTGGGAGCGCGCCGGACGGGCAACCCTATCCGCAGGCCCCGGACAGCCCGGCGGCAAGCCTCCGCACCTCCGAAAGCCTCTCCTCAAACCCGGAATTTTCGGAAAACTCGATTTTCCTGAATCCGCATTCCTCGTGGAATATCCTGAAAAATTTGCCGTCGAAATTCGCCGCATACGCGCTCTGGCAACCGCCGCCGAGCGCCGACAGGAACTCCCTCTCGAGCGCGAAGGCCCCGTTGGTCTGCGCGTGCGTGAGCGGGCGGATATCCGGCGCGTCCGCCGACCTGCACTGGAGCGCGATTATACCCTGCCCCACCGCGGGAACGCACAGGTCGAGCTTCAAGACGCGGAACTCCACGCCCTCGAAAGACATTATCCCGAGCCTCGAAAGCCCCGCCTGGGAAAGCGCCGAGGCGTCCGCCGCGCCGCCGGCGAGCTTTTTGAGGCGCGTGTGCACGTTGCCCCTGAACTCCGTCCACACCGACTGCGGAAACATTTTTTTGAGCTGCGCGCGCCGGCGCGGGCTCCCGGAAGCTATGAGCGACGGGACCTGCACGCCGGCGCGGATCGCCAGCACGTCGGCGCATTCGTCGCGCGGGAGACAGCCGGCGATTTCAAGGCCGGCGGGACACTCGGTGGGCAGGTCTTTCGCGCTGTGCACGGCCACATCCGCTTCGCCCGCGAGAAGGGCGTCCTCTATTTCCTTGGTAAAAAGCCCCTTCCCTCCGAATTTTTCGAGAGACCAGTCCTGCCGCCGGTCGCCGGTCGTCTTTACCTCGACGATTTCAAACTCCGCGCCCGGAATGCGCGCGCCGAGGTATTCGGCCGCCATTCGGGCCTGCTCGAGCGCCAGCGGGCTGGAACGGGTTGCGAGTCTTATTTTTTTCATGCAAGAATCCGCGGCGCAAGGCGGGTATGCGGGGCCGCCCTGCCTTAAAAAAAGGCGCCGCGCCGCCGCGGGCGCGGAAATTTAAAAACTAAAAAAAAGACCCGGCCGACTGTTCGGCCGAGTCCTTCGCGCAAAGCAAATCCCTATTTCTTGCCCTTCTTGGCAGAAGCCTTAGACGCCTTGGCCTTGGGGGCCTCGACGACCGCGGAATACGACGCCTGCGCGCCCTTGATATTCTGCTTGGCCGCCCACGGCATGAGCGAGCGGAGGCGCTGGCCGACCTTTTCTATCGGGTGCTTTTCGCCGTCCGCGAGGAGCTTGCTGTACTTCTTCAAGCCGCCCTTGTATTCGGCAACCCATTCCTTGACAAACTTGCCCGACTGGATCTCCTTGAGAATCTTTTCCATCTCCTTCTTGGTCTTGTCGGTGATGACGCGCGGGCCGCGGGTGACGTCGCCGTACTTGGCGGTCTCGGAAATCGAGAACCTCATGCCGGAAATGCCGCTCTGATTGATGAGATCCACTATCAGCTTGAGCTCGTGGCAGCATTCAAAGTACGCCATCTCGGGCTTGTAGCCGGCCTTAACGAGGGTCTCAAAACCCGCCTGTATAAGGGCGCTGACGCCGCCGCAAAGGACGGCCTGCTCGCCGAAGAGGTCGGTTTCCATCTCTTCCTTGAAAGTCGTCTCGATGACGCCCGCGCGGGTCGCGCCGATGCCGTCCGCCCAGGCGAGCGCAACGGCCTTGGCGTCCTTGCCGCCCTGCGCCACCGCAATGAGCGCGGGAACGCCCTTGTTTTCAAGGTACTGCGAGCGAACCGTGTGGCCGGGCCCCTTGGGGGCGACCATGATCACGTTCACGCCGGCGGGAACCTTGATGAGGCCGGAGTGTATCGAAAGGCCGTGGAGGAATACAAGAGTCTTGCCCTTGGCCAGATTCGGGGCGATGTCCTTCTCATATATGTCGGCCTGGCGCATGTCCGGAACGGCGACCATGATCACGTCCGCCGCCTTTACCGCGTCGGCGGTGGGAAGAACCTTGAAGCCCTGCTTCTTGGCGACCTCTACCGACTTGCTCTTGGGATAGAGGCCGACGACGACCTTGTAGCCGCTGTCCTTGAGGTTCAGCGCGTGCGCATGGCCCTGCGAGCCGTAGCCGATCACCGCGAGCGTTTTATTTTTAAGGACGTTTTTGTTGGCGTCCTTTTCCTTGTATACCTTAGCTGGTGCCATATTTTTTCCCTGTTAAAAAATTTTAATTGGCAAATTGTGAACTCCCCCAAAAAAATTGCAACTATTTTATTGAAGGGGGGCATAGCCCCCCTTACGGAGATTGCTTGCGCAATCCTCCTATCCCCCGCGACGGTTGACGCTTCACCGCGCAAAGGCATAGCCCCCCTTGCGGAGATTGCTTGCGCAAATTATCTTGCGATACCGAATGAAGCCTATCTCCATTGAGGCGCAGGTTCGCCTGCGCCCGCCGATTGACAACAACACATATTCCCGGCAATGGCAGCCATGCTTCGGATAACGGGAACATCGGCGCGTCCGATTCCCGCAATGCAGGCTGCGCCGCCGCCCAAAAGGCGCGGCAAAAGCCGTTCAGGCCCGCGCGCCGCCCAAGCGCGGCGCGCTGCTGCCCCGACTACCTGCGCCTTCCGCCTAAACCCGCGGCTAAACCGAGCGCGATAACGCCCAATGCCGCGGCGACGGAGGCGGGCTCGGGAATCTGGGTGAAAGTCGCGTAGAGGCTGAGCTCGTCGGCCGCCCATTCAAAGTCGACCAAATACCCGTTGGCCGAGAAGGAAAAGTCTTTTGCGGCGTCGAAACCGAATTCCCCGTCAACCACGCCTATCAGGTATTTTGTATCTTCAAATACGTCTCCAATTATGTTGAAGTCGAAGACGAAGTTTTCGGCGAGGCCCTTTTTAAAGTCTACCACGTGGAACATGTCGGCGGAATTTCCGCTGATGTCAATGGCTATGCTGCCGCCGTTCCATGCTATGGATTCGGCGTTGAGCTCGCCTATGCCGGAAGATGAGGTTCCCGCCACCCCGAGCGTACCCCCGTCCAGCGATATCGCCCCGTACGTCGTGCCCGAGGGGTTGGAGAGATCGAGGCGGCCGCTGCGCACCTCGACTGAGGTGACTTCCACGACGTCGCCGCCCTTTATGACCTGGGTTCCGGTTCCCTCCATAACAAGGTTTACGGAGACGTCCTGCCCCCTTCTGTCCGTCTTTTCAGTCCAAATTTTGGCGATGTTGCCCTCGAAAGTCGAAACCCCCGAATTGGCGAACACGAGGCTGGTTTGGATCGGATACGCCTCGCCCGAGATATAAGTGGAGGCGGTGTCGCCGTAAATTATGCCCTTGCCGCTTACGCCGCCGACCTTTACAAAAGTCGAGCGCTTTTCGGCGGCGGCGGTGTAGTATCCGCCGCTGTACATCACTATCGAAGCCTTGCCCGCGCCCGTCGAAGAGAGGTTCACGACGCCCCTTACGAGGACGTTGGGGTTGTCAATCCCGGCCGCTGCGGAATTTACCGGCCCCGCGGCCCCGAATCTCACCGAGGCGTTGTTTGCGCCGGCGGTGACATTTATGTTCCCGCTTCCGGCGACGCCGGCGGTGCCCACCTCGACATAGCCCGAGAGCTGTCCGTTCCATTTGGTTTCCTGTGAGCCGAGCTTTATGGTGTTGCCGCTCTGCGCGTTTATATTTCCGCCTATGTACATGCCCATGCCGACCTCGGGCTCCGTGTCAATATTGGAGGCCATCTGGAACGTGCGCTCGGTGCCTTCCGAATATTCCTCCGCGTTCAGGTCTCCGGCAATGCGGAAGGGCTGGTTGGCGGGATTGCCGTTCCACCCGGCGATTCTGAAAAGATTGCCGGCATAATCGGAGGCCAGCGTAAGGCTGCCCATTGACGTTCCGGAATACGACATCTCAAAAGACGTTTTAGCCGCGGCGGAGCCTATGACTATGTCGGTCGACGCCGTCGGCGCGGAGGTTGCCGCAGTCAGCCCGTCGGGGGTTGTCGACCACGAATCGGGGCTTTCAAATTTTGTGCTGTTTTCCCCGACATAATAGTAGGTTTCCGCGGAGAGAACACCCGCGGACAGGACGGCCATAAGGCAGGAGATTGAGATGTTTGGATTGTTCATAGGCAATATGAATGGTTTAACTTCCCTAATATTTTTTTCGGCGGCGAAAAAATCAACACATTTATGAAAAATTTGCTTCCATATATCAAAATAGCAAAATTTTTTACAAACTTCGCAACATTTGCGTTATAATTATGTTAGACCGCATGCGGATTCCCGCCACCCTCCCCAAGGCCGGTTTCCGGGCGCAAAAAAAGCGGGCGCCCCGCGCCCGCAAAATATGACCGCATTTTTTGCCCGCTCACTCCGCTTTCTTCAAGGGAAGTATCTCGTAGAAATGCGTCTTGGTCTCCGCCGCGGCGTAGGCGTCGTTTTGGAGGGCGAAAACCTCGTCGAGCATGCGCTTCTCGGCGGCTTTGTTTTTCAGATAAAATTCGAGGGCGAATTTCCCATAGCCGCGCGCTTTGCCGCCGTCGAGAATTTCGCGCGCCGCTCCGACGCACTTTTGGACGTCGGAAAAGTCGGATATTTTGTCTTTGAGGAGGAAGTGCTCGACAAAATAAAGATTGCGCTGGGCGGCGTATTTGCCGCGGATTTCGGAGCAGATTTTTGCGACCTTTTCAGCCTGGGCGTACTGCGGGGTTTTGTCATTGCCGGCGAGGTTCACGCCCGCGCCGAGCTCGGAGGCTGAATAGGTTCCCGCGCGCGCGCCGTCTATGCGAACCTCGTAAGAGCCTTTGGGAAGCCCTTTGACTTTCAGAATCTCGCGGTTGAAGCCTTCCTGGAAGTCCGTGAGCGCCTCGCCGTCGCCGGCCCTTTCGGAGAGGACCGCGGGAAGGGCGAATTCCAGAAGCTTGAACGACACCCCGCCGCCGGACGCTTTGAGCTCCGAGATGTCGCAGTTTTCGAGAAGCGCCGCCCGCGGATTTTCGCCCGCGACAATGCAGACTTTGGAGACAACCGGATTTTCGCCCGCGTCAGACAGGTATTTGTGCGCCATCACGAATCCGCCGGCGGAAGACGGGTGCACCCTGTCGGGGCCAATGATTGTGGCGGAAGGGTCGGATTTTTGGAGAATCTCGTTGACGCCCTGCAATGCGGACCAAATGTCGGCCACCATTACGTTTTTGCGGGAGGCCGCAATTTTTGCGCCAGCCTCGCCGTACCGTTTCAAAGCGTCGTTTACGCCTGCGTCCGCGGGCGTCTTCATATCGGCGGTCTGGTCGTAAATCGACGGGGTGAAGAGCACGAGGGTGCGCGAATTTTTTGAGAGCGCGTCCACGACTTTTTCGAGGTTTTCGGCATACCTCCGGTCGGTTTCCGCAATGCGCTTTTCGCGCTCCGCGGAGGAGAGTTTGGAATCCGGAGCATAGAGGCCGCGGTTGCAGTCGTTCATGCCTATCATTAAGAACGAGACGTCCGGGCGGGACTTCAGGATTTCGGAATCCATGCGGCGCAAAAGGCCGCCGGCCGAATCGCCGCCTATGCCGAGATTCAGGAATTTCACGCGCATGTCGGGGTATCGCGTGATATAGTAGAGCATTATGTGTTCCACGGCGTGACCGCCGTGGGTGATGCTGTCGCCGACGAACGCGACGCTGTCGCCCTGTTTCAGAACGGGCGAGGAAATTTTCCCGGCGGCGAAAACCGGCGCCGCGAGGGCGGAGATGGCGAGCGCAAGAATGAATCTTTTCATAGTTTTAATATGTTAAAAGGCCGCCAAATCATGTCAAGTTTCAAACTATGTTTTATTTTTCAAACGCAAATACAACGCAAACAAATATATTCCTTAAATATCCAAAATGCGTTGACATGCCCGGGGCGGAGCTTAATTCTCGTTCCATACCGCACATTTATGGAGGAAATTATATGAAAAGGGAGAAATTATGCAAATTTGCGGCCCTCGCGGCGTTCGCATCGGCGCAGGCCGCGGCGTTTGCCGGGGCGATGGAGGACGACTTCAAAAACCCGCCGCCCGATGCGCGCGCGCAAACGTGGTGGCACTTTACAACAAACCACATAACCAAAGAGGGCATCACGCGCGACCTCGAGGCGATGAAGGACATCGGCTACTCGACAGCCCACATTTTTATGGCCAACTGCTACGGGAAAATCCCGGGCGTGCCGGACGCGCAGATAATGACCCCGCTCTGGCGGGAGCTCATGCGGCATGCCGGCGCGGAGGCCAAAAGGCTGGGGCTGTCCCTCGGCGTCCACAACTGCCCGGGGTGGTCGAGCTCCGGCGGGCCGTGGATAAGGCCGGAAGATTCGATGAAGTGCCTCGTGCACACGCAAAGGCTGGCGCGCGCGGGCGATACCGCCCCGATAGTCCTGCCGAAGCCGCGGGATTACGGGGGATTCTACCGCGACATCGCCGTTCTCGCAATTCCCGCGCAAAAGCCGCTGCCGGAACCGAAAATCTCGTCGTCGCCCGAACTGCCGAACACCGGAAGGCTCTCCGACGACTCCAACCCCTCCGCCTGCCCGCTGCCGATAGAAAAGGAGGACGGCAAGGCGTCGATTTTCCTCGAATACCCGGAAGCCGTGGAGGCGCGGACGGCCGAGTTCGCGTTCGAAGGCGACAGAATCCACTTCACGGCGGAGATATTCGCCTCCGAAAACGGCAAAAATTTCGCCAAAGCCGGCAGAATAGACTACAAAAATCCGCAGGACAAGGGGACGTTGAAATTCGCCCCACTCGGCGGTAAAAAACCGGCGAAAGGGAAAATTTTCAGGGTCGACTTTTCGCACAACAAAACGTTCGAGTGGGAGTCCTCCCGGGGCCCGGTTCTCCTGAAAACCCTGCGCCTCTCCCCGCAGGTTTCCATCGCAAACGCAGCCGCCGCAAATTCCTCGCAAAATTCGTTCGCCTACGCGCCCCCGGAAAGCGGCGCCGACGCAAAGGCGCCGGCGGCCGCCGAAATCCTCGACCTTACCGGCAGAATGTCGCCCGGCGGCAGGCTCGACTGGAAGCCAGAAGGCGGCTGCTGGACAATCCTGCGCATAGGCTATACGTCCACGGGCAGAATGAACGCCCCGACGACGTTCAAGGGGCTCGAATGCGACAAGCTCTCCAAACGCGGGCTCGACGCGCACTGGCCCAACTACATGGCCGCGATGGAGTCCGACCTCGGGAGGGGGACGCTCAAATACGCGACCATCGACTCCTTCGAGGTGGGCGGGCAAAACTGGACGGAAGGCTTCGCCGAAGAGTTCAGGAGGCGGCGCGGATACGGCGTTACAAAGTGGCTGCCGGCCGCCCTCGGATACGCAGTGGAAAGCCCCGCCAAGTCCGCGCGCTTCCTCTACGACTTCCAGCGCACGGTCTCCGACCTGTTCGCCGAAAACTATTTCGACTACTTCACGGAGCTCTGCCACAAAAACGGGATGCTCTCGATTCTCGAAGCCTACGGCGGGCCGTTCGACGACCTGCGCTGCTCGCGCTCGGCGGACATTCCGGCGAGCGAATTCTGGCTCAGCGGCGGGACGACCGGCAGGCACGCGGCGTCGGCCTGCAACTTCCACGGCAGGCGCGCGGCCGGCGCGGAATCGTTCACCACGGGCTGGGGTTCCGACGGATACTGGCGGCAGCATCCGCGAATGCTGAAAGCCTCCGGCGACGCAATGTGGGCCGAGGGAACCAACGCGCTGATCGTCCACAGCTACGTCCACCAGCCGTTCGTCAACGCGCGCCCCGGCCTCGCGCTCGGGCGGCACGGCTCGCACATAAACGCCAACACCACGTGGTGGGGCCACGGAAAGGCGTGGATCGACTACATCAGCCGCGCCCAAACCCTCCTGCAACGCGGGCACACGCCCTCCGACGTGCTGGTTCTCGCGGGCGAATCGCGCCCCAACGTCCGAACGGGAAACCGGAACTACGACAAGCCGCTGATAGAGGCCGGCTACTTCTTCGACTTCTGCGCCTCCGACGACCTCGCGGATTCCATACGCCTCGAAAACGGGAAAATCGTCTCCCCCTCGGGCGTGAAATATTCCGTATTTTCGCTCGGCGGCGAAAGGAATCCGAGCCTGCGGACCCTGAAAGCCGTCAAAAAGATGCTCGACGCCGGGGTTTCCGTGTGCGGCGAGCGCCCGCTCGGCAGCCCGTCGCTCTCTGACGGCGACGCCGAATACGCGGAACTTGCCGGGGAAATCTGGGGCCCGGACTCGGGCTCCAAATCCCCGCGCAAAGTCGGTGGCGGAACCCTCTATCCTGAAAATTCCGCCGCGCGCGCCGTCGCGGATTTGAAAATCGCCCCCGCGTTAAAGGTGCCGAAGGGCTTCCTCTCGACCGCGCGCGCCGGCGCAGACGCCGACATATTTTTCATCGCCAACCGCGTGAAGTCGCAAAACTCCGGCGTATTCACCCTCCGCGCCGGCGAAGGCAAATCGCCGGAAATCTGGGACGCCGCCACGGGCGAAATCTCCCCCGCGCCGCACTGGAACCGCTCGGGCGGCTCGGTGAGCGTCGCCCTCGACTTCGCGCCGGAAGAGTCAAAATTCATCGTGCTGCGCGGGGGAAAAGGGGCGGAACATTTCCGCAGCTTTTCGGCCAGGCTCCGGGAGGCGGCGAACGCCGAATTCGCGGTTGAGGTGCTCGAAGCCAGGTACAGGCTCCGCGACTCGAACGGCGGGGGCAAGGACGTGAGGGGCATCTTGCAGGGAGCGGCGAACGCCCCGTTCAAAGTCTCGAACGCCCTGCTCGGCGACCCCTTCCCCAACAAGTACAAGGAGCTGCACTTCAAGTACAGGGCCGGCGGGCGCGAATTTGAGGAAACCCTTTACGAGGGCGCGGAATACTACTGGAAGGGAATGGAATGGGAGACGCCGCCATATATATCCCCCGCGATTTTCAACGGAAGGCCCGCAGCCGTTTTCAGCGCAAACGGCTCGGCCGGGGGAACCCTCTCGGACGGCTCGAAGTTCTCCGCGAAAGTCGAAAACCTGCCGGCGCCGGCAGACCTGTCCTCCGGCTGGACGGCCGAATTTGAAAAGGATCTCGGCGCGCCCGGGGGAAAAGTGCGCTTCGACAGGCTCGAGCCGTGGACAGACCGGCCGGAGCCCGGAATAAAATACTTCTCCGGAACGGCAAAGTACGAAAAGTCCTTCAAAGTCCCGCCGGAATTCTTCGCGCAAAACCGCAGGATAATCCTGTCGCTCGGCGAAGTGCGCGAGACCGCGAGGGTCAGGGTAAACGGCAAGGACGCCGGCGTCCTCTGGAAAATCCCCTATGAAGCCGACGTCACGGAGATGCTGAAAGCGGGCGAAAACACCGTGGAAGTAGACGTCTCAAACCTCTGGTACAACAGGCTGGTCGGCGACGACATAAAATCGCCCGGGAGGAATCCGGCGCAGACGCCGAAATGGGTGCTCGAGGGCAAACCCCGCCCCGACGACGGCTCGCGCCACACCTTCACGCTGTGCAAGGGCTGGGACGAGAACTCCAAACCCGAGCCCTCCGGCCTGATCGGCCCCGTGAAGCTGCGCGCCGTCGAAATCGCAAAGGCCGAATAGCGCATTCCGGCCCCGCTCCGCCTTCCATGCCCCGCGGGCGCGCCCGCGGGGCTTTTCTATGCCCCCGCCGCGCGGAAAAAATCTCGGAGCGCCGCTTTCGGGCGTTGCAATCGGCGCCGATTTCCGCGAAAATTCGCGCATGACAAAAATAAAACGCATTTCGGCCGCATGCGCGCTGTGCGTCGCGGGCGCGGTTTTGTGTTCCGGCAAAAGTTCCCCGGAGGAGGCCATGTGGAACTCCGCATGGACGCGCTTCTTCAGCCCCAAAACGGAAATTTTCTACGACCTCATCACATCTTACGACCCGCAAAAATCCCTCGAATTCGTCCCCTCGCCGGAGGACATAAAAAGGCTTTCCAAAATAAACCCCAACGGATATTCCACGGGCATGGAGGACGGCATGATTCTCGGCGGAATAATGATGTGCGCGGTTCTCGACAAATACGAAGTCACGAAAGACCCTTCGCTCAAAGGGCGCGCCGACGCGATTGCGCGCGGAATGGCCAGGTGCGCGCTCTCGCCGGAAGCGAGCGGGTTCGTGGCCAGGGCCGTGAGCGCCTCCGACGGCAGATCGTTCTTCCCCTCCACTTCCCGGGACCAGTACACCCACTGCGTCCACGGGCTGTACAGGTACTGCAAGAGCCCGCTCGCAACCGGCGCGGACAGGAGGCTCGCCGCCGGAATATGCGCCGCCGTCGCCGACAGAATGATCAGAAACGTGACGCCCGAAACCGGCTACGACGCCCTGAACGCGGACGGCGCCCCGTCAACCCGCGGGCTTTCAAAAATGTGGAACGTGGCCCCCCACGAGGCCGCGCGCCTGCCGATGATCTACGCGATAGCCGGCTTCATGACGGGCGAAGAAAAGTACTGGAAGGAATATCAGAAATACGCGGCGGAGGCGGTCGCCCAGTCGAGAAACTTTTCGCGCAAAATGGCGCCGTGGGCGCAGCTGCAAATGCAGGCCTCCCTCGAAGTCCTGCGGGACTTCGCCGAGACGGACGCCATGAAAAACGAAATCGACGGGATTATGAGGGAAGTCTCAAAGCTCGCCGCCGAACGCCTGCGCGGCGCCGCCTCCGGGGTGCTCGACCCCAAACTCGGGCTCTACCGCCTGCCCCCGAACCCCCTAAAAATGCCGCTTTCCCCGGAGGGCAAGCCCGAGATCGGCGAATTTTTCGAGGGGCCCCACCGCAAGGCAAGGTATTTCGGGGAAATGGCGCTGACCATGCTCGCGCGCGGCGCCGCAGACTTTGACGAAAATTCCGCGAAACTTCTCGCCGGACCCTTTGAAAAAATCGACTACGACAGAATGACGAGCTGCGCCGTAATCTTCCACCTCGCCGCATACTGGAGCGCAAAAAAGGCGGGAGTTCTGGAACAGCCCCGGTGAGGCGCTCACCGCCGCCCGGGGGAATCGGGCCCCTCCGGCGCGGCAGCCCGCAGAACGTTTCCGGCCGCGACGACATTCTCCGCCTCGGGGGACGCCAAAACCCCGCACTCCGCGGGCGACCCCGCGATGACGGAATTGTTTACTACATACGCGTTTTTTACGTCTCCCATAAACACGCATGCCGCATAGCTTTCGGAGCCGTCTAAGGAGATTTCCATTTCGTTGTCCCTGAACACGAGGTTCTCCCCGACATTGGCGAGCCACGCGAGCCCGCGCAAATTCTCAAAGCGGTTTTTTTCCACCAGAATGTCGCCGGACGCGCATCTTGCCGGCGTTTTGAAGCCGCACGCCGGATCCGCCGTCGCCCCGGAAAATATCTCAGCCACCCAGCCGAGAGTCTTGCCCGATTTCCCGTTGCAGTTTTCAAATGCGCACCCGCGCACCACGGCGTTTGAGCACCCGCCGCCCTCAACCCATTTGTCGACAGTATACGCGAGCTGGAATTTGAGCGGTATTGACGGGCCGTTTATAAAGCGGCAGTTTTCCACGGTCACGTTCCTTCCCTGAAAGATGGCTCTCCCGTAGAAATTTTTGAAAACGCAGTCCCTAACGAGAATATTGTCGGTCGCCGCCGAACGCCTCGACACCCAAAACCCCGCCCCCTTTTGTTCCGGAAGGGGAGAGTCAAGCTCCAAAACTTCTCCACAGACGCCGACGACGCGCGCGGAATATCCCGCAGGGGAGCAGTCGCCGTAAAACAGATCCAAAACGTCGCCCGCGACGGCGCCGAAATAATAGTTGCCCCTCTTGTTTGATATTCTAAGGGCCCTGCCGGAAACCCTCTCGGCGAAAGTCATGCGGTCGTGCAGGTTTATGATGTCGTCCTGGTTCATCGAAAACTCGCAACGCAGAATTTTGCAATACCCGAGGGAATCGGACGAATGGACGACGTCCGCCGTGGAAGTGCACGGGCGTTTTGCCCCCCGTTTCGGAGGAGCGACGTTGAAATTCAAAAGCTGCCAGTACTTTTGCGAGCCTCCTATGTGTACGGCCATTCCGCGGCAGGAGTACACGTCTATTCCTTCAAGAGTCAGGTGGGTATTGGAATCGAGATTGAAGGCGTTTTTGCCGTAGTAGTAGTGCATGAGCCTGTACAACCCGCCGACCTTCGCCGCCCTGTGGTTGTAAACGCCGGCCTTTTCGGTGAACTTTTCGTCGTAGGCGCCCGAGACGGGAACGCCCTCCGCTTTTGTGGAATGGTATATTCTGGCCCTGTTCGGAGAAAGCCATTCGCTCTTCGCTCCGAAATGCCCCTCCGACGGCCCGAACCAGAACGCCGCGCCCCCGGAAAATCCGTCGAGGGAATCGGATACCGGCATCATTACCTGCACGGGCATCGGCCTGCCGTAGAGCGGATACCTTTCATAGCCGACAAATTCCACGTCGAAATAGGGGGGCTTTCCGTCTCCGGCGGGCTTTTTGCCCGTTATCCTCACAAACGCGCCGAGAGGGTCGGACTCCCAGTCCCAGTCGGACTTCAGGTTTGAAATCTTCGCGCGCAGGCAGTTTTTCACGGTAAAGTTCGCGGCGTTCCCGACTACCGCATACTGCGGCAGAAGCGAGAAGTCGCTCGGGCGGCGGAATACGAGGACGGCGCCGCGGCCGTCAATTTCAAAGTTCTCAAAGCCGTCCATTACGACACCCGCGGCGCCGAAACACCTGTACCTTCCGGGAGCGAGCTCGAGCTTTGACGCCCCGACTTTCTTGCAGTGCGCGAGCGCCCTGTTTATAGCCGCGGCGCAGTCGTCGTTCGCCGCGTCAAACCCGAAGTCCGCCGCGCGCACCGTCATCGCATTCTTTGGCCTGGGAAGCTCCACCTCGAACTCCGGCGCGCCCTGCGGAAGCCGCGGCAGGGGCCCGCAATATCGCGCGGCGGAGCCCTTCGCGTAAGGGAAATACCCCAATTCTCCCGTAAGCGCCGACTCCCGGGGGGCATTTTTCAAAACGGCGGCGGGGACGCTTTCAGGAGAAATCGGAGAATCGACACACCTGCAAGCGCAAAGGGAAGCTAATGCGCAAAGCAACAGGATTTTCATTCCGCCGTATTAAGGCTTCATACGCCGACCGGCAATATTTTTCCGAATCGGAAACCGCGCGAGTCGCTTGCGGACGCCAAAAAGCGCAACAGAAATGCGGCATACCCGAACCGCGCGCCGACCTGGCGATTCCCAAGGGCGCGCTTTCGCCGGCGCGTCAAACGCCGTCGGAGCAGAGAAAGTCGGCGGCGAGGCGCTCGGGGGATTTCCCCGCCCTCTCCGCCGCGCCAACGAGCTCCGCGTAGTTTTCAAATTCGAGAACCGACACCGTCGCGCGCGAAAACGGCTTCGGAAGTATGAACTTGTCCCATGCGGCGCCTATCGTCCAATAGGAAGACGGGGTTATCCGCAACAGCAGTATACGCGCGCCGCTGCCCTTCGCAACCGAAAGAAAGCCCGGCTTGCATTCGTAGCGCGGCCCTCTCGGGCCGTCCGGGGTTATGAAAATGTCTGAAGCCCCGCGCAGGGTTTCGACCATCGAAATTATCGCGTGCGCGCCGCGCCTCCTGGTGGAACCGCGCACCGCGCCTATGCCCAAAAACCTGAAAAATGCGCAAAGCCACGCGCCGTCGCGGCTGGCGCTCACGAGCCCCGACATCGGCAGGTTCGGGCGGAATACGTATTTGCACATCGGCAGAAAGAAAATCCTGTTGTGCCACGCCAGCCCTATCAGACGCCGCGGGTCTTCCAGCCGGCCGAGCGCCTCCGCGTCCTCGGCTTTCAGGCGCACTGTGGACTGCCACAGGCGCACCGCGGCGTAAATTGGGAAAAGCAGAACGTAGTGCTTCCAAGTCGGCTGCGATATGTCCGTATGCGGTTCCATGAAAATATGGCTTTATGTTTTTTGCCGCCCGGAAGTCGAATATAAAATGCCGCGGCGCGGAGAAATGCGCCGGGCGCGCGCCGAAAGAGCCGCCGCGAAAAGCGGTTTCATACGGAGCAATGCCAACCAGGTTTTTGTTTTTCCGTTTCTCATTTAGGACAGCCCCTAAAAAAATTCAAAAAACGAATTGACAGCAACCCCCCGATATGCCTGAATAACATTTCAAAATTCAAGGGGTGGTAGTTCAGTTGGTTAGAACGCCTGCCTGTCACGCAGGAGGTCGCGAGTTCGAGTCTCGTCCATCCCGCCACTTTGAAAAAAAACGCAATCCGCAAGGGTTGCGTTTTTTTGCGGCGCATGGAGGAGGCTCGAATAGGATTTTTGCGCCAGCAAAAACCCGAAGGGCAAGCGCAGCGATGTCCAATTCGGCGCGAACCGGATTTGTGAAACCGGAGTCCGTATGGTGCCGCTTATGCAGTCGAATTCTCGCAAATCTTAGGCCCTCCGTTGAAAAATTTTCCGACGTAAAAGCAGTTTGAGAAAACTCAAAACAAAATCATTTAAATGTGAAACGCGAAATAAAAAGGCTTTCCCGCAACGGGAAAGCCCAATAATTGAAATTCAGTACAAATAAGATGTTTTTATAATATATCAGAAATCTTATTTTCTCTTGCGCCATGCCGAAAATGCGAACGCCAAAGCCCCGAAGATTGCCGCATAGGCGGCGGGTTCGGGAATCGCCGCGCCTGCGGTTATGACACCGCCTTCCGAAACTATCGCCTCAAACAAGTTCCCGCCGGAGTCTCCCATAATCACATTATTTTCCACAGCGGAAAGCACTACGCTTGTGGCATCTCCAAATATGTCGTTCAGGTTGAACTCCGTTCCCTCGGCAATGTCGGACGAAAGAATAACTTCAAGCTTTGCAATGTCGAGGGTAGCGGTTTCGTCGACGGATACGGTGGAACCTTCGTGCACTGAAAGCATGTTGGTTTCAACCGCGGAAGCGCCGGTGACCGACATATTCCTGCCGGAGCTTACAACTATGCTGTCGGCGCTGACAGAACCGTTGTCGATTGCAACGGAAGAGACGTCCAAAGCGCCGTTTATATTGGCCTTGCCGCCGTCGGAAATGTTGAGCACAGTAGTGTAAACCTGGTCGGCACTGTTTTCTGCCTGTATAAAGCCTTCGGAAACATTGAAAACGGTATTTGCCCCGCTTACGTTTATTGTTCCGCCGCGCGCATAATAATTTACAGTTTTATATATAACTTCATAATCTCCCGTTTCGGGATCAAATATAACATCGGGTTCTTTTTGAGATTTGAAGAAACTGCCAGTAAAATTGGATCCGTTTATGATATTGATGACCGGCATCGCGCCGCCGGAGGTATATCCGTAGAGATCTATAAAACCCGTCTTAAACGTGGAGTTGTCTATCGTAATTGCGGCGCTTTTGTCTTTGAATGAGGAATCGGTACCCGTTTGCAACCTGACACCCGACATATCGACATCGGCGTTTTTAAATTCAAGCGTAGAACCCTGTTTGACGGAAAACCCCTGAATCTCTTCGCCCGCCTGCGAAACGCTGAATTTTCCGCCGTCGACAACAAGCGAAGAACCTCCAACTACTTGGCTCATGCTGGACGAGACAAGCGTCGTGGTTGAATTTACAATATTTATATTTGAACCACCCTGAACATAAAGGCGCCCGCTTACGCCCAAACTTGAATCCGAAATAGAACCCGTCGCATTTGAATCGAAATAAAGACCGGCGCTTGACGACTGGGTGAGGGTCAAGTTTTGCACGGAAAGATTTCCTCCATTTTGATAATACAGACCGCCCGCATTTATAACGTCGTTGCTGCTAACAAGAGGGGATTTGAAATAAACGTTCGAGGCTTCATAGGTAGCGCCCGTTGAAGTCACAGGGCCAATCCCATTCTGAAAAGTTATGTCGTTTGTTGCGGAAACTGAAGAACCGCTTTTAAATTCAACAGATGTCAAATCTATATAGTCGGTCGCATGCGTCTCCGAATTATATTGGCTATACCGCCCAAATATGACGTAACCGGCTTTGATGGCCGCATTCTCCTCTACCGTTATGGAAATCGGCCCAGTTTCCGCAGAAGGACGGTAATATACGGTATCGGAGCCAAAATCGTTGACACCGCTTACGACTTGCGAACTCGAATATATCGTATTCGCAAAGGATAATTCCGTGAATAGAGCGAAACTTGCCAAAGAAAACAAGGCGTTTCTTGAAAATTTGGATTTGTCAACCTTCATATGC
>DBGCYC010000124.1:0-6868 GCA_048390825.1 Candidatus Merdousia sp. | reverse complement strand
CTTTTGCCTTTCCTATGCAAGAAAAAAATGAATATTTTTTCGGGAATTGGGAGAGAATCGCCCCCGGCTTCCGGGCCGCCCCCGGGCGGGGAGCGTTTTGGGGCGGCGCTTTGCGCGCTCGCTCTTCCGCGCGTTCCCCCTCCCGCTTTCCGAGGCGCTGCGCGCCCCGGCAGGTTTGTGATTGCATACCTTCCGGGGTTCGCTATATGCTCCGTCCAATTTAATATCTCGGCACGCCAACTATGAAACAATATCTCGACCTGCTCAAATTCGTACTCGAAAACGGCGAGGAGCGCTCCGACCGCACGGGCGTCGGCACAATCGGCGTATTCGGGGCGCAGGCGCGCTTCGATTTGCGCGGCTCCTTTCCCCTGCTGACCACCAAAAAGCTCCACACGCGCTCCATAATCTACGAGCTGCTATGGTTCTTGAAGGGCGACACCAACATAAAATACCTAAACGACAACCGCGTGACGATTTGGGACGAATGGGCCGACGGAGACGGCGGTCTCGGGCGCATATACGGGGCGCAGTGGACCGACTGGCGCACTCCGGACGGGCGCAGCATAAACCAGATAGAGAGGCTCGTCGAGGGCCTGAAAAAGGATCCCTTCGGGCGCAGGCACATCGTGAGCGCGTGGAATCCCGGCGAGCTCGACAAGATGGCGCTTCCGCCGTGCCACGCGCTCTTCCAGTTCCACGTCAACGGCGCCGGCGAGCTGCGCTGCCAGCTCTACCAGCGCAGCGCGGACCTCTTCCTCGGGGTTCCGTTCAACATCGCCTCCTACGCGATGCTCACGATGATGGTCGCCCAGGTCTGCGGATACAGGCCGAGGGAGTTCATTCACACATTCGGCGACCTGCACATATACAAAAACCACATCGAACAGGTTAAGACCCAGCTCTCGCGCGAGCCTCGCCCGCTGCCGGTTCTGCGGCTCAACCCGGCCCGCAAAAACATGGGAGATTTCGTCTTCGAGGATTTCGCCTTCGAGGGCTACGACCCCCATCCGGCAATAAAGGCGCCGATAGCGGTATGACGAATTTCAAGGCGATAGCGGCGGTGGCCGAAAACGGAGTGATAGGCCGGGGGCTCGAGATACCGTGGAGGATTCCCGAGGATTTCAGGCACTTCAAGCGCACGACGCTCGGCGGGGTGCTGCTCATGGGGCGCAGGACGTGGGAGAGCCTCGGCTCGCGCCCGCTTCCGGGGCGGGAGAACGCGGTGGTCACTTCGCGGCCGGGGGAAATTTCCGGCGCGCGCGCCTTCGCCTCGCTCGAAGACGCCGCCGCCGCATACGACGGCGACCCGCGCACGGTGTGGGTTTGCGGGGGCGCCGCCCTGTACCGCGCCGCCCTGCCGCTCTGTTCGGAGCTCGTCCTGAGCCGCGTGAAGCTCTCGCCCGACGGCGACGTGTTCTTCCCCGGCTTTTCGGATATGTTTGAAGAGCGGGAAACCGTTTTAGAAAACGAATTTTTTGACGTTATAAGATATGCGAGAAAATTGAATCCCTCCGCGTGAGGGAGGACGGTTTTTTTGCGGACAACTCAAACCGGCGTATTAATAAATGGAATTTCTGATTTTGATAATCGTGCCGATAATAGTCGGCCTCTGGGCCCAGGCCCGCGTTTCGGGGGCGTATTCGCGCTTTTCCCAAATCCGTTCCGCCTCGGGGCTGACGGGGCGCGACGCCGCGGCGGCGGTGATGCGCTCCGCGGGCGTTTCGGACGTGGACATAGTGCCCATAGACGGCACGCTCACCGACCACTACGACCCCTCGAGAAAGGTTCTGGCCCTCAGCCGCGACAACTTTTACGGCACGAGCATCGCCGCCCTCGGGGTGGCCGCGCACGAGGCGGGGCATGCAATACAGCACAAAGTCGGCTACGCGCCGCTCAACCTGCGCATGGCGCTCGTGCCCGTGACGAATTTTGCCTGCCAGCTCCTGCCGATCGTCATGATAGGCGGCTTTTTCCTCTTCCACAGCGTCGCCACCCTCTATGTCGGGGTTGCGATATACCTTGTGCTCACAATATTCCAGCTCGTCACCCTTCCGGTGGAGTTCAACGCCTCCTCCCGCGCGAAGGAGAGCCTGCGCGAGCTCGGCATAGTGGGCGCCGGCGATGAGTCCAGGGGCGTCGAGAGCGTTCTGGACGCCGCGGCCCTCACGTATGTCGCCGCCTTCGTCTCGTCGCTCGGGTGGCTTTTGTACATGCTCGCCCGCGCGAACTCCTCGCGCGATTAGCCGCGGGCCCGCGTCCCCGATTACGCTTGCAAAACACCGGCGGAACGGAAAAATGTTCCGCCTTAGATGAAAGTCGGAATCGGACAGATCAACGCGCGCGTGGGCGACTTTTCCGCCAACGCCGCAAAAATATCGGACGCCTGCGCGCGGCTCGCCGCCCTAGGCGCGGAATTTGCGGTGTTTCCGGAGTGCGCCGTTTCCGGGTATCCGATCGGGGATCTGGCCGGGTACGGAAAGTTTTTGGAGGCCGCGCGCGCCGCGCTCGATTCCCTCGCCGAAACCCTGCCGATTCCGGCGATAGTCGGCTGCCCGCGCCCCGGAGCCGGGCCCGCGGGGGCGCGCAATTCGGCGTACCTTTTGGAGGGCGGAAAGGCCGCGAGGATTTGCGACAAGATGCTGCTGCCCAACTATGGCGCGCTCAACGACTCCCGGAATTTCGACCCGGGGAGCGACTTCGGCGTCGTGGAAATCTGCGGAAAGGCGGTCGGGGTGACGGTTTGCGAGGACATCTGGACGCTCCCGTCGATTCCGACGGCCCCCCGCTATGCGAACCGCCCGAGGCCGCTCGAATATTTTGCGGATTTGAAGCGCGGAGGCGGGCGGCTGGATTTGCTCGTGAACATTTCGGCGAGCGTCTTTTCGTCCGCCAACGACTGCGTGCGCCGCCGGGGCGGCCTGCTTTGCGAGGTCTCGCGGACGGCCGGGGTTCCGCTCGTCTGGTGCAACCTCGTCGGCGGCAACGACGCCGTAGTGTTTGCGGGCGGAAGCGGGATTTTCGACGCATCGCGCGGGGAGCCCGTCTCAAAGTGCCTGAAAAAATTCGAGGAGGACGCGCTCGCGGTCGACGTGGGCACGCTCCGGGGCTACGACGGGGATTCCCGCGACTTTCAGGGCGACGCCGATTTGAAGCGGGCGATAGTCATGTCGCTGCGCGATTTTGTCGGCAAGTGCGGTATGCGGAGCGTCGTGGTCGGCCTCAGCGGCGGCATAGACTCCGCGCTCGTGGCGGCCCTTGCGGTCGAGGCGCTCGGCAGGGACCGCGTGGTCGGGGTGTCCATGCCGTCGAAGTTTTCGAGTTCCCACAGCGTCTCCGACGCCGCCGCCCTCGCGGAAAACCTGGGCATAGAATTCCGCAGCGTGCCGATAGAGGGGCCCGTCGGCGCCGTAGAAAGCGCGCTTGGGGGGCTCTTCGCGGGCCTTCCGCGCGGGGTCGCGGAGGAAAACATACAGTCCCGCGCGCGCGGGCTTGTGCTCATGGCGATTTCAAACAAATTCGGCCATTTGGTGCTGACGACGGGCAACAAGAGCGAATGCGCCGTGGGATACTGCACACTCTACGGCGACACCAACGGGGGGTTCGCCCCGATATGCGACCTCTACAAGACGGAGGTCTACCGCATTTCAAACCTCGTAAACCGCGAGGCGGGCAGGGAGATAATCCCGCAAAACACCATAGACAAGCCGCCGTCGGCCGAGCTGCGCCCGGGCCAGAAGGACGAGGATTCCCTCCCGCCGTACGGCGTTCTCGACGCGATTCTGCGCCTGCACATAGAGGGGTTCAAGTCGGCCTCCGAGATAGTCGCGGCGGGCTTCGACAGGGCGGTGGTTGAGGACGTTCTGGGCAAGGTGGCGCGCGCGGAGTACAAGCGCTCGCAGTATCCGATAGGCCCGAAGCTTTCGGCGGTCGCGTTTTCCACGGACAGAAAAATACCGGTTTCAATAAAGAGGGGGCTTCAGTAGCATGACTTCCAAAGAGCTTTTTTCCGAATCCAAAAAACTCATACCCGGCGGCGTAAACTCGCCGGTGCGCGCCTTTCGCGGCGTGGGCGGGGAGCCGTTTTTCGCGCGCTCGGCGCGGGGGGCGAGGGTGGAGACCTGCGACGGCCGCGAGCTCGTGGACTTCGTGTGCTCGTGGGGGCCCGCGCTCTTCGGGCACAGCCACCCGGCGATACGCGCGGCGATAGGGGCGGCGCTCGAAAACGGAACGTCCTTCGGGATACCGTGCGAGGCCGAGCTCGAAATGGCCCGCCTGATTTGCGGCATGATTCCGTGCGCCGAGATGGTGCGCATGACGAATTCCGGGACGGAGGCCACCATGTCGGCTATCCGCCTCGCGCGCGGCTACACAGGCAGGGATTTGATTGTAAAGTTTGCCGGCTGCTACCACGGCCACGCGGACAGCCTGCTCGTCAAGGCGGGCAGCGGCGCGCTGACTTTCGGCAATCCCGACTCCGCCGGCATACCGGCGGATTTGGCCAGGCTTACGGTGGTTCTGCCGTTCAACGACGCGGCGGCGGTCGAGGAATGCTTTGAAAAGTTCGGCGAAAGAATCGCGTGCGCCATTCTCGAGCCCTACCCGGCGAACGTCGGCCTCATAGAGCCCGAGCCGGGGTTTTTGCAGCTCCTGCGCGACGCCTGCACGAGGCACGGCAGCCTGCTGATTTTCGACGAGGTCATAACCGGCTTCCGCGCGGCGCCCGGAGGCGCGCAGGCGCGCGAGGGGATTATGCCCGACCTCTGCGCTCTCGGCAAGATAATAGGCGGCGGCCTCCCCGTCGGGGCGTTTTGCGGGAGGCGCGAGATAATGGAGTTGCTCGCGCCTCTCGGCCCCGTCTATCAGGCGGGAACCCTCAGCGGAAACCCGCTTGCGATGGCCGCGGGGATTGCCGCGCTGAAAATGGTGCGCGAAAATCCCCCCTACGACGCGCTCGAAAAGAAGTCGGAGTTTGTCGTGGACGCGGCGAGGGCGGCCGCCGCGGAGAAGGGGATCGCGCTGCAAACGCCGAAAGTGGCGTCGCTGTTCTCGTTTTTCTTCAGCGAAAACCGCGTTAAAAACTGCGCCGACGCGATGGCCTCGTCCGCGGAGCTCTACAAAAAGTTCTTTTGGGGGTGTCTCGACCGCGGGGTGTATTTTGCGCCGAGCGCGTATGAAATATGTTTCATGAGCGCCGCGCACACGGACGACGACCTCGCGCGAGCGGCCGAGGCGATAACCGGGAGCATACGTTCGCTTTGAGCCTGCGGCGCCGGTTTCGCGCGGGAGATTTTCTTCCTTTCTACCTCTGCCGGCGGGAACCCATTTCCGGCGCGCTCTATCGCGCCAAGAGGTTTGGCATGGTGTGCCCGTTTGCATTTTTAATGAGATTCGTGCCCGGCACCTTTCCCGCAAGGGTATAAAAAAGGCTCTCCACGCGCTTGCAGGGCCTTTTTTTGTGTCTATGAGAAGTCGCCGCCCGCGTGATGCGCGACATGGTTGGCAAATCCCGGCGCGTTGAAAAATCCGTCAAACGTCAGGCGCAACGGTCCGTATCCTGGCTTTCCCTGGGGAAAATCCGTCAAACCTGAAAATATGAGGTAAACAGCCGCAAGTCCATTCCGCGTCCATAATAGTCCATAATTTATCCAAATCGTCCGCCATTAAAACCATCGTCGCTAATCAGCGCGGGCGGGGGTTCCCGCGCTTCCCGCTCGTTTTTTGCGAGATTTTAGAGACGCAAAATTTTCAGGCGCGTCTGGCGCGGCGGGTTTCCCGGGGCAGATTGCCTTATTGTAGCGATCGCCATTTTTTGAGCGGTATTTCTCCGGTATTAAAACGGGCGTTCGCAGAGCCGGAGTTTGCCAGCTTTGGAATCCATACCCGAAAAAAAGAGATGGAGGAAAAAGGAGAGGGGAGGGGGGGGCTTTTTTTCGTTTGTGTGCAGAAATTTATAGAGATTTTTCTCAGCTCAGAGGTTTGACATATTTAAATCTTATGTTAGGAAAATTTATATGAAAGCGATCTCATATATTCTTTTTTCAATCCCGTTTTGCGCCGCCGCGGCCGCCGCCGGAGCCGAAACCTATTACTACTGGGGCGATGCGACAAACGGAAGCATGCCGATTTTCGATTCTTCCGCGTGGAGCTCCTCGAGCTCGGAATACGTTGCGATTCCCGAGGACGCCAATGTAAACTCCCCCGACGCCAACTGGGTATTCGACTACGACGCCCATCTTCCTCTCTCCTCGCGTAGCGAGGGAATTTATTACAACATAAGCCAGTCTTTCCTGAATCTTGCGTCTTTGACCGTCCTAAACTATAATTACAGTTCAATTGATTACGTCAAAAACGGGAGCGTGACTTCCGGCGGCTCGCTGAAAAACAATTTTATATCAAACGTGTCCAACGCGTTCTGGAACATTGGGGAATTCACGTTTGCGGGCGGAAGCTCCGACAAGGAATTCGTTTTCGGGGCGTCTCTCTCAAACAACACCCAGCCCGAGGTGACATTCGGAACCGTCAACATAGGCAGCGAAGGCGTGCGCGCCGACGTGCGCTTTGGAGGAACGGCCTCAGGCATTTGCAAAGCGACCGTAGGAGACAAGATAGGCCAGGATATCGTCATGGCCGATTCGGCCTGCATGAAGTATCTGACCGTCACGGGCGACTTCAACATATATGGCAATTCCATAGTGCAAATGAACGTCTGGAACGAGGATACTTCTGCGGTGCACTCCGAAAATATGCCCGACATCGCAATCGGCGGCGTCGTGCGAATGACGTCTTCTTCCGACGGAAAACTTCCAACTTTGAATCTCCTCAAAAGGGTTGGAACCATAAGCTGGTCTTCCACTAAACCCGCGCC
>DBGCYC010000123.1:0-1266 GCA_048390825.1 Candidatus Merdousia sp. | reverse complement strand
TGATTTGCAAGGTAATATTGCAGCGCGGCGTCCATCCCCATAATGCCCGGCGTGTTGGTCGTACCGGAGCGGAGGTTTTTTTCCTGCCCGCCGCCGATTTGCCCGCCCAAAAAACGCGTTCCTTTTTTGACATACAGCGCGCCCACGCCCTTCGGGCCATGGAATTTGTGGCCGCTGACGGTATAAAAATCACAGTTGCGCGCTTCAAACGGAACTTTCAGGAAACCCTGCACGCCGTCCACATGCAAAAGAGCGCCGGGAGCTTCCCGCTTTACGAGCTTATAAATGGCGGGGATGTCGTTGATTGCTCCCGTTTCATTGTTTACCTGCATTACCGACACAAAGCGCGTGCCCGGCGTCACAAGCTGCGCAAGGCCGGCAACATCCACGCGGCCTTGCTGATCCACACCGGCTTCAACTACGTCGTATTCGGGGGAAAGCCGTTTCATCACCTCGTAAACGGAAGGATGCTCCACCGCGCTTACCACAAGCCGGCCTTGTCCGCGCATCGCGCCAAGGGACCCGTAGATCGCCATGTTGTTGCTTTCCGTGCCGCCTGAGGTAAAGACGATTTCGTCGGCTGCCGCATTCATGGCACCGGCAAGCCGCGCCCGCGCCGCATTCACCGCGCGTTCGCTCTCCACCGCCGGCGAATAGGCCGCCGCCGGGTTAAAAAAGCTTTCGCTCATATAGTATTGCGCCGCCTCCGCCGCCGCGGGCAGCGTGCGGGTCGTGGCGCTGTTGTCCAAATAAATCATATTCTCACTCCTTAAAACCGGAGACAAACTCCTTTTTGTCCATATATATGCCGCGCACGCATATGGCGACAGTTTTGGAACGGCTTATACTGTTTTATCATACCACACCAGCGCGCGTTTGTTGACGCTTTTTTATAAAAACCGCGCAAGTGCAACGGTTGCAGGCGCTCCTGTTTTGCTATAAAATTAAGGCGAACAGACGAATTATCCCGAAAGGACACAGCATGAGCTTTTTGGATCGGTGCACCGAAGGTGCAAAACGCGCGCTCGCTTTGGCGCAGGAGGCGGCGCGGGCGATGGGACACAACTATGTGGGCAGTGAGCATCTGCTGCTCGGCCTCATCCGCGAAGGGGAAGGCGCGGCATTTAAGGCACTCTCCGCCTTTGGCGTGACCGCAAACGCCGTTGCAGAACGCGCGGATACGCTTGTCGGCCGGGGGGATTATCATTTTACCGACAGCTTCGGTTATACGCCGCGCACGAAAAAAATTCTGGAGCTAAGCCTTTA
>DBGCYC010000122.1:0-1387 GCA_048390825.1 Candidatus Merdousia sp. | reverse complement strand
GGTCGAGCTGTTCCTTGATGCGCTCCCAGATGGCGAAGCCGTAGGGGCGGATGACCATGCAGCCGCGAACCGGCGCGTAGTCAACCAGCTCGCTCTTTAGAATCACGTCGGTATACCATTGGGAGAAATCCACGTCGCGCGGGGTGATGTGCTCCACGAAGCCCTGCTTCTTTTCGGTGTCCTTTGCCATGATGCGCCATTCCTTTCTTTGTGCGGATACAAAAAACAGGTTCCCATGCTCCCGGCCATGGCCTGAGCCATGCGCTGGGACGAAGGGAGCCTTCGCGGTACCACCCGGCTTAAAACGCTTTCAGCGTGTCGGAAAAGCTCGCCTTCGGCGATCTTTTCCGACGGGGAGTTGCGCCGTCCGCCTACTTCGCCGCCGGCTCGCCGGGCGGCGGACGGCGTAAGGAATGTTTGCGCCTTTGGCGCAAACTCCCCGCCCGCCCAGCAAAGCCGGGCGATACGATTGCAGCTCGGAGGGCCTGCGGGCCCTCCGAACCTCCCCGGAAGAGGACGATCTGAACGCGAAAATGCGTTTTCACCTTTGTTTGCGCCGGATATCGGGGGCGGGCCGTCGGGGATTGGCCGAGGGAGCGCAGAGACGGGGGCGCGCCGGGGTCCGTGACCGCCCTCGCAGCCGGGGAGGCGGCTCTCTTGGCACGGGACAGGGGGGCGCGCGGTTCTCGCGCGTTTCCGGCGCGAGGCCGGGAACGGAGGTATTTTACCACAGACGGCCGGGGTTTGCAACGGGGAAATGAGGCTGCGCGCGGCCTGCCTGCCGCTTCAAAAAAATTGCGCGTCTTTTCCAAAAAACGATTGACAAAGCGACGGGCCTATGCTATGATAATAAACGCCGCTTGAGCGGCAAGTGACGCGGGGTGGAGCAGTTTGGTAGCTCGTCGGGCTCATAACCCGAAGGTCGAGGGTTCAAGTCCCTCCCCCGCAACCAGTATGGCGGCGTAGCTCAGCTGGCTAGAGCATTCGGTTCATACCCGGAGTGTCACTGGTTCGAGTCCAGTTGCCGCTACCAACAAGGCGGACTTCCATCCGCCTTTTTCTTTTCTGGTGCTTTTGCATCAGCGCTGGCCCCGTGGTCAAGCGGTTAAGACACGGCCCTTTCACGGCTGTAACACGAGTTCGATTCTCGTCGGGGTCACCAGAAAAAAAGCACGCTTCGGCGTGCTTTTTTCCATGATATTTGCCTTTCGGCAAGTGAAATTCTGCCGTAGGCAGTATGAAATGTGCTTCGCACATGAAATGCGCTGTACGCGCATAGGCAAATATCATCCCGCCGATTCAATCGCAGGAGGCCACCCCCATGTAAAACCGACACGTCTGAATCTATCCAATATCTTTCCACCCCACAATGGAGGTTTTTCTATGA
>DBGCYC010000121.1:0-2795 GCA_048390825.1 Candidatus Merdousia sp. | reverse complement strand
TTGAAATCGAGGCGATAGCAATCGGTAACGGCACTGCGGGGCGCGAAACCGAGGCCTTCGCGAGGTCGCTCGGGCTGCCCGCGAGCCTTCCGATAGTGATGGTGAACGAAAGCGGCGCGACAACGGGGAAAATGGACAGCAATACCCCCGCGGCAGATGGCGCTCCGGCGTGCAAAAAGCTCGCGGAATCGGATAATCCAAAAACTGTTTCAGATTTTCCCGTCAAACAAAATACTTGACATCTTACACCCCAAGTTTAGACCAATTTTTACAGAAATCGAACTAAAAGGTAATTTCATGAAAATCTCTTATTGCCGCACACTAATATATTCACTTGTAACCGCCGCCTCCGCGATTGCCGCAAACGCGGAGAACCTGTCGCTCATCACGGGCGAAAACAAGGCATTGACCGCCACGGGCTGGAATTGGTCGGATACTTCTAAATGGACGCCGACAGTCTCGGAAGTCGCCGGCAACGACCTCACTATCGACGCCGTTACGACCACCCAGATAACTTCAACTATTTCCGACGGATTCACCGCAGGCGACGTAAACATAATCCTCAACCAGAACGCCCCGTCCGGATCTTCCGGCGGTAACGGACACTTCTTCCTGAATATCGACGGCAACGCGACTTTCGACAACTTTACCTGGAAAACCACGTCTGCCGCATGGTGGGGAAGCTACATAAAAATAAAAACCGGCTCGACGCTCACGATACGCAACGACCTCACCCTCGGGAACTCCGCATCGAAAGCGTATTTTATAAGCTTTATCCCCGACAACGACATAAATTACAAGGGAAATCTCCGCATTGAGGGAGACATTAACTACTATGCAAACGGCTCTAATAGTTCCAACGCACTCTGGACGGGGCTCAATTCGCTCACCGTAAAAGGCGCGGTATCAATGATAAATCAGAATGGCGACATCGGGAAATGGGAGATAGAAAATAACAATACCACAATCGGCGGATTGTCGGGTGCGGACACTTCAAACAATAAAATATTCCTTCGTAAAGATACCGCCATCACTTTCACCAATTCCGGCGACTACTCTTGGAACGGCAGCATAAATTCAGAAAAGTTGTTTGATATAGCCATGGACGATTCCGCGACCGGCAAGCAGACAATAAAGCTGACGGACGGCGCCATCAATAACCTAACCCTCAACGGCGGCAAATTTGTCCTCGCCTCGGCCAAAGCCACTACGGGTATGCTCTCTATCAACGGCGGATATTTCGGAGTTGCCGACAGCACAACGGTTATAAACTCCGCACAATGGAATTCCGGCGGGCTGCTCTTCGACATGGCCGCCCTTGAAAACGGCTACAAGATTTCCGTCGCGGGAGAATTTTCGAAGATCGGCGACGGACAGGTTGAAATAAATTTCGACGGCCTTGACGGCGCCGAATACATCGGCTACACTTTCGATCTCATCTCCGCGGGATCTCTCGCCGACTTCAATACCGGCGACGCCGATGCAGATTTCACGGCGGTCAATCTCACGAACGCCCTGGCGAAATTCGCGTGGAACGACAAAACCCTCTCGGTGACCTTCGAGCAGATTCCCGAACCCGCAACGATTGCGGCGCTCTTCGGCGCGGCCGCCCTGTTCTTCGCCATCCGCAGAAAGAGGGCGTAAGGCGGCAAGTTGGACTTTCGCAAAAAGCGGGGCCGGAAAGCTCCGCTTTTTTTACGCCCAAGCGGGATAACCGCTTAGCGCGCCTTCTTTAAATGCGGGCTTTTTGCGCGAAAATTTCCGGCGACAAATCTTTACAAAACCGGACGTTTTGCGCATTATTTCAAAAATTTTCTTATGAACGAAAACCATTTGATTTTAATCGCAAAAGAGCTCTCAGTTCCCGTGATGCAGGTGGCCGCGGCCGCCAAGCTCCTCGGAGACGGGGCTACGGTGCCGTTTATCGCGCGGTATAGGAAAGAAGCCACGGGTTCCCTCGACGAAGTCGCGATAGCCGCAATACGCGACGGGCTCGAACGCCTCAAAGCACTCGACGACAGGCGGGAGGCGATAAAAAAGTCGCTCGCCGAGCGCAACCTTCTCACCGACGAACTCTCCGCCGCAATCGCGGCCGCCGAAACGCTCGCGAAGCTCGAAGACATATACCAACCATTCAAGCCAAAGCGCAGAACGCGCGCTACCGTCGCGCGGGAAAGGGGGCTGGAACCGCTCGCAGACTTCATTTTCAACAACCAGTCTTCGGAGTGTTCGGCAAAGGCCGCTGAATTCGTCTCCGCCGAAAAGGAGGTTCCGGACACCGAGGCGGCGCTAGCCGGCGCGCGCGACATCATCGCAGAAGCAGTGAGCGACTCCGCAGACGCCCGCCAGTCAATGCGCGACTACTTTGAAAGGGAGTCCGTAATGTCCTCGAAAGTAATGGCCGGCAAGGAAGAGGAGGCCGCAAAATACCGCGACTACTTCGATTGGAAGGAGCCCGCAAAAAACGCGCCGTCGCACAGGATTCTCGCCGTCCGCCGCGGCGAAGCCGAGGGATTTTTGATAATGCGCGTAGTCCCCGACGAAGCCCCCGCAGTGGAAATCCTCAAAAAAATGTACGCAAAGGGTTCGGGAGAATGCGCGGAACAGGTAAAGCTCGCGGTGGAAGACTCGTACAAAAGGCTGCTCGCGCCCGCCTCGGAAACGCACATGCGGCTGGAACTCAAAAAGCGCGCCGACGCCGAGGCGATTTCCGTGTTCGCGTCGAATTTGAAAGAGCTGCTGATGGCCTCCCCGCTCGGGCAGAAAAACGTGCTCGCCATCGACCCCGGGTTCAG
>DBGCYC010000120.1:0-36862 GCA_048390825.1 Candidatus Merdousia sp. | reverse complement strand
TTGGGAGGTTCGTTAACGTTTCCGGAGTTCGTTCTGAAAATCCTCGGTCCGGGATTTGGCGTAATGCTTTTGGATGAAGAGCGAGTATAGGGAAGCCGTCAAGGGCGCGTGGCGTATTGACATACGTGAGCGGTCTTGACGGCTTCCCTAACGGAGCTGTTCGCCAAAAGCATTCGCCAAATCAGTAGGGGGAATCCGGCTTAAAATGCTTTGGATAACGCGCCTTTAATTCTTTGCGCACCTCCGCCCACGACGTCTTCCAAAACTCTTCGAGATTTGACGTCGTCTGAACCGGGCGCCCATTGGGCGCCAGTATTTCAAAAGTCGGCAAAACTTTCCCCCCGCATATCGAAACGCTTTTTGCGTTGAATGAAAACAGATCCTTGAACGACGCGGAAATGACCGCCCTCCGCGCGGCGGCGTCGTAGCGTATTTCCGCGGGGCGCCGGCGGGGCGATATCTCGACGGACTTCGGCGCGGCATACTTTAAAAACGCCTGCTGCCCGGGCGAGAGCCAGTCGCGCAGGGCGGAGTGCGCGTCGAGATTTTTGACCTGCGAGAGCGAATACGACCCCCAGCACATCTGCAAAAATATTTCGCGCAGGGCGGCGTCTATCGGGGAGATTCCGCTTTCGGGGCAGACGGCCGCGACAAAGTTCACGCGCTCGACAAACGCCTTTGCGGAAGCGTCAAAGCTCTTTAAAACCGCGGGGTTCTCGAAGATTTTTTCGACGAGAATCCGCGCGGCTTCGTCCTTCGGCGGCTCACCGCCGGAGTTTTCGGATATGACGAAATCGCGGAACTTGACGAGTTCGGAGCTCGTCACGCGCTTCTGGCGCTCGTCGAAGCGCACGGAAGTCTCGCTCGAAAACTCGCCCGGGAACATTTCGCGCAGGTGCTCCGCCTTTACGGGCGTTATCATGGAGGCCATTATCGACACCCCCTGCGCCCCGCCCCGACGCTCCTGCAAATCGAGCGCGACGAACAGGTCGTCCGCGTATGCGCGCGACTCCCTGCATATCTCCCCCTTCGCGCCCGCCGCGAGCGCGCACGCCAAAGTTCCCCTGTTTAGCCGCGCGCCGACGTGTTCCGAAAACGCGCAGAGCACGCACTTCGCCGCGGCGTCGGGCTCCGGCTCCCGCGCGGGTTCCTCCCCGCGGCATGCGCGCAGCGCGAGGCGCTCGAGGTCCGATGCGGCGCGGCACGCCTTGCGCGCGTTTGCGGAATGGATTCCTAAGTCCCGGCAGAACTTTTCGTCAAAGGAGTTTTCGCGGGCGAGCTCGCAGAGGCGGGCGATTTCCCCGGGTTCTGACGAAGCGTCGCCTACGAGTTCGTCGCGCGCGGCGGACGCGAAGGCGTTTTCTATCGGAAGCTTTATCCTGCCGCAGTCGGAAAGGGACGCTATCAGCGCGGCCTCGCGCAGGCAGCCGCGGCGCATCGCCTCTATGAGCATGCGCGCGTAGCGCGGCTGGGCCGGGAAGGCCGCCATTTTGCGGCCCAGCGGCGTAATCCGGCCCCGGGCGTCGAGCGCCCCGAGGTTGGAGAGGGTGCGCATGGCGCGCGCGAGCGATTCTGCGGGCGGGGGCTCGAAAAGCCCCACCCCGTCTGCCGACATTCCCGAGGCTTTCAGCCAGAGCACGATCTGGCTGAGGTCGAGGCGCGAAATTTCGGACGCCGTGAACCTCTCGAATGACGTCTCGTCCGACTCGCGCCAAAGCCTCACAACCGTTCCGGGCGCCGTGCGCCCCGCCCTTCCCGCGCGCTGGGCGGCGCTCGCAAGGCTGACGCGCTCTACGAGCAGAGTGTTGACGCCCCTGGCAGGGTCGTAGCGCGCGACGCGCGCAAGCCCCGAATCTATCACAAACCTCACCCCCTCTATCGTGAGAGAAGTCTCCGCGACGTTCGTCGAAACTATGACCTTGCGGCGCGGGCCGGGGGCGAGGACTTTATCCTGCTCGCCGGGCGGCAGGTCGCCGTGGAGCGCGAGCACGTCGAAGCCCTTTGCGGCGGGGCTTCTCAATATGCAGCCCACCGTACGCGAAATTTCGTAGGCGCCCGGCATGAATATCAGGAAATTCCCGGAGTCCGACGAGCGCGCGAGCCTCTCGAACTGTTCGCGGGCGCAGTCCCATACGGCGGATTCGCGCGAGCGCGGCGGCGCGTAGGATATGTCGAGCGCGAACATGCGCGAACCGCACGAAAACGCGGCGCACTCCCCGTCCCCGCCGAGGTAGTCGAACAGGGCGGAGGAATCCATCGAGGCCGAGCACACGGCTATGGCGAGGTCGGGCCTGGATTCCCGCTGGGCGCGCAGGGCGAGCGCCAGCGATATGTCCGCGTAAATGTTGCGCTCGTGGAACTCGTCGAACACCACGGCGGACACCCCCGGAAGCGACGGGTCGGAGAGCAGCATTCTCGCCAAAATCCCCTCGGTCAGAAATACAATTTTGGAATTTTCTCCGTACCGCTTTTCAAAGCGCACGTGCCACCCGACATCGTCGCGCATGCCGAAAAGCGCGCCTACGGAGCGGGCGAGCATTCTCGCGGCCACGCGGCGCGGCTGGAGGACGAGAACCCTTCCGCCGAATTTCCGCAGGAGCATTACGGGCAGCCCGGTCGATTTGCCGGAGCCCGTGGGGGCGGAGACCACAAACCGCCTCTTTCCCGCGTCCGCGGCGGCATACAGGCCCTTTTCCATCTCGAAAACGGGTGTGTTCATCTCGATGCCAAAAAGAAAAACGGATTCGAGAACGCGCGCCCGGCGTACCGGCGCGCGGCGGAAATTTCAACCTTTTCAACCTCCGCCTCCAGCAGGGAAGGCTCCGCGAGCCTCCCGCGCGCGAAGAGCGACGACGCCGCCGAAAGCGCGGCCCCGGCCGGGTCGCACAGACGCTCCCTCATGCGCGCGAGCGCGCAGGCGCGCGCGGCGGAAAACCTTTCGGCGTCGATTTCGCCGCGGGCGAGGCGCGCCGATATCCGCGAGAATATCCCGAGCACCGTCTCCGCGTTTTCCGGAAGGGTCAGCGCGTAAAAGAGCGCGGCGGAAACGTCGGGGCCGGAAATTCTGTCGAAGGAGGCCGTGTACGCAAGCCCTTCGCGCTGCCGCACGGCGTCGAAGATCTCCCCGTTTTCCCCTCCGAGATATTCGGCGAAAACCGCGCGCATGGCGTCGCCTTCGCAGTCGAAGACGCCCCCGCCGGCGAAGGCCGCGAACGCGGCGGCCTGCTCCTTGTCGCGCCCGAACGACATTCGCGCCCGCCCTCCAGGGGGGCGGAAAGAGGGAAGACGCGCCGCCGAGCCCGCGCGGCGCATTTTGGAGAACGCCGCGCGGCAGGAGGCCAAAACCTCGCGCGGGTCGAAATCCCCCACGACTACGAGCGCGCACGATTCCGCCGAAAAGGTCTTTTTCAAAATTCTTTCCGCGAGGCGCGCAGGCGCCGCTTTCAGGGCCTCGGCCTCCCCGTCGGGATTGGAGGACAGCGGATGCCTTCCGAAGAACGCGCGGCGCAGGCCGGCAGATGCCGCGGTCAGCGGGTCGTCGAGATTGTCGAGGGCTGCCGCCACCGCCGCGCGGCGCTCCGCCTCGAAAGTTTCGGGGCGGATTTTGAAATCCAAAGCCGCGCCGGAAAGCAGCCCGAGCGCCCCCGGAAGATCCTCCGGGAGGGCGTCGGCGCACAGGGAGGCCGACGAGTCGGAAAACTCGCTGTAAAACGAAATCGCGTTGTTTTCCGCGAACTCCGAAATTTCGCGGAAGCTCTTTTCGGAAGTGTCGCGCAGCGCGCTGACGGCGGCGAGCGGGTACGCGCCGCGCTCGGATTTTGAAAGCGCGCAGAGTCCGCCGGACGAATATAGCCGGGCGTGGACGCGCCCGGGGCCCGGGCGCGGTATGACCGCGATTTTCAGGCCGTTGGGAAGCTCCTCCGCCTCCGCGCGCGGCCGAGAGGCGCGCGGGCGCGCGGGCTTCGCCCGCCGCGGCCCGGCGGATTCCGGAAGCGCCGCCGAATACGTGAAGGCCCCGAAATCGAGAGCGTCCGAGAACAGGCGCGCGGACGACTCCGCGTCAAACCCCGCGACGGAGCGCGCGAGGCTGTCTGCGAGCTCGAAGCCCGCCCCGTAAAACGCGCACGCACAAAGTTCGTCCGCCGCATGCGGCGCCGCGCGCATCGCCGCGGCGACGGAAGCCCTAAGGGACTTCGCGTAGCGGGCCCGGACGCCCCCGGAAAACCCCGAGCGCGCGAAGCGGCGGAGCTCGGTCAGCGCGGCGTCGCGCGCGGCGAGGCAGTTTTTCGCGGCGCACTCCCACGACAGTATGAGCGCGCCCCCTCCGTCCGCCTCGAAAAATTCCGCCCCGGCTGAATCGGCCAGCCCCGAGCCGTATTTCAGCGCGCGCGGCAAAACCGAGGAATTGCCGGAGCCGAGCGCCATAGCCGCGCACTTCCACGCGGCGCGCTCAGCGGAACCGGCTGCGCGGACTTTGAAGGCCAAAAGGCATTTCGATATGCCGCAGCCGCGGTATTCGAAGACTTCGCGCGGGGCGAACTGCGGGGGCTCGGGTTCGGAAAAAGCCGGCTCAAGCCGCCCGCCGCGCCCTCCGAAAGCGGATTCGGCGAGGGCGAAAACCTCCGCGTGCCCGAGAGGGGAAGCCGCGCACAGGCACATGTTCTGCGCGCAATACCTCCCGGAAAAATATCCGCGCAGGTCCCCGGGCCGGACGCCCCCGAACATGCCCCGCAGGCCGATTACCGGATAGCGCAGGGGGCTTGAAACATACATGCTTGAGAACAGGTTGTCGCAAACCCTCTCGTCGGCGTCGTCGGCGCACATGTCGATTTCGCGCAAAATTACATCGCGCTCGGCGAGAAACCGCCCCTCCGGGAAATCCGGCTCAAAGAGCATTTCCGAGAGAAGGCGCAGGGATTTCCCGAGGCTCCCGGCGGGGCAGTCAGCAGAATAGACGGTGCGGTCGTGGGACGTATAGGCGTTGAGCCCGGCCCCAATCGCAGCCGCGTCCGCGCTGACGCCCTCCGGGCCGCGCCCTCCCGCCCCGGCAAACGCCATGTGCTCCGCGAAATGCGACACCCCGCAGCCGCACATCGCCCCCTCGTGGACGCTTCCCGTGCGGACAAGAACCCGCGCGGCCGCCGACGCAAAGCGGGGATCGCGGACGTGGAAAACCTCGAACCCGTTGTCCATGCGCATGCGCGCGCAATCGGCCGCGCCCGAACTGCCGTACGGCGGCTCCATACCCCCAGTCAGTTTCCGGGCTCCAGCGGGGCGGAACTGAACTCCCTGCGCGCCGAGTTGGACGACTTTGACGCGGGGAAATAGCCGTTGTCGCGCTCGAGCACCATGCCGACCTCGATGTACCCGGAAAATTTCCCGTCGGGCGTCTCAACGAACTTCTTCGAGGCGGACGACATCACGAGCCCGCGCTCCGAAGAAAAGAAGGAATCGCGCTGGACGTCGAAGACGTAAACCAGATGCTTCGGCGTCCAGTAAACCGAATTTCTCTCCACCCTGCCGACGTAGGCGACGACGTCCTTTTCAACCGTCATTATCTCGAGCTCGAGCATTTCGCCCCTCAAATACATGTAGGAGCTCGTGGGAATGCTCCTGCCGTTCGCAACGATCTTGCCGGAGCACACGAGCCTCGGGGGGTTGGAGGCGGCCGACGGCACGTAGCTCTGCGCGACCTCCGCGCGCATTATCTCGCCGCCGTCCACAGTCATGCTCTCGGAGCCCACCCAGTTGCCGACGTAGGCGTCGAACGCCGCGCGGGCGTCGGAGAGCCAATAGTCGGCGTTTTCGCGCGAGAACGCCGAGATTTTTTCCGGGCCGGCCGCGCAGCATACGGAAGCCGCCGCCAGAAGCGCGGCGGCCGCGGTTTTTTTCATGGAAATCATATGTCGATTACGTCGTCTTTGGATTTTTCCGAATCTTTTTTCAAAGCCCTGCGGATTATCTTCTCGCTGCGCGCCATGGCTATCGCCCATGTCAGAACCGAGACTATGAAAGACGCCCAGAGCGCCGCCCAATAGGAGGACACCTCTATGCCCTCCCCGGGGATCAGGCGCGCGGCCCAGTATATTATGAGCGCGTTTATGAAGAGCATTCCCACGCCCATCGTGAAAATTATGAACGGCAGCGTGAACAGCACGAGAATCGGGCGGATGATCCAGTTCATAAACCATATCGCAACCACGAGGGCCGCGAAGGAAAATATGTTGTTGAACTCTATCTGCCCGGCCGGCAGCGACACCCACGCGAGTATGAGCCCCGCGGCGTTGAGCAGGCAGTCGCGCCAAAAATTCAGCTCCACGCGAATGGTGTTGCGCACCCTTCCCCCGAAGCCGCGGGGCTTACCGTCAAGATTTCTGTCTTCCATTTTTAATCCTTCTTTTGAGAGTTTTATACTCTTCCAGGCGTTCGGCAATCTGTTTTTCGGCCCCGCGCAAAACGGGGCGGTAGAAAGTTTTCGGATTCCCCATGTAGTCCTGCCCGCTTATTCCGCCCTCGCAGTCCTGGCTGTAAACGTATCCGGAGCCGTTGCCGAGCGAGCGGTTGAACGCCGTGTGGGAGTCCCGCAAATGCGCCGGAACGGGCTGAACGGGATTCTTTGCGATGTCCTCCTTCGCCGCGGCGAGGGCCGCTGCGGCGGAATTGCTCTTCGGGGCGGACGCCAGAAAAATCGCGGCATGGGCGAGGTTGAGCTCGCACTCGGGCAGGCCGACGCGCTCGCAGGCGTCGAAGGCGGCGTTCGCCACGAGCAGCCCGCGCGAGTCCGCCAGCCCAACGTCCTCGCTCGCAAGAATCACGAGCCTGCGCGCGATAAACCTGGGATCCTCCCCGCCCGCGAGCATCTTGGCGAGCCAGTAGACCGCCGCGTCCGGGTCGCACCCCCTGACGCTCTTTATGAAGGCGGAAGCCGTGTCGTAGTGCTCGTCGCCGCCGGAGTCGTACCTTATCCTGCGCTCCCTCGCAAACGCCTCGACGTCGGAGGCGGAAAGCTCCGCCCCGCCGCCCGCCGCAAGCACCATCGTCTCGAGCGCGTTGAGGGCCCTGCGCATGTCGCCGCCGCACATCCCGGCGACGGCCGCCAGAATCTCGTCCGAAGCGCGGCAGCCGAAATTGCCCATGCCCCTCTCGCAGTCTTCGAGCGCGCGGCGCAAAACCTTCGCAACGTCGCCCGCGCCGAGCGGCTCGAGCCTGAACAGGTGGCTGCGCGAGAGCAGCGGAGCGTTCACGAAAAACCCCGGGTTCTGCGTGGTGGCCCCTATGAGCCGCACATTCCCCTCCTCGACGTCGGGCAAAAGAAGATCCTGCTGCGCCCTGTTGAAGCGGTGGATTTCGTCCACGAAGAGTATCGTGCGCTCCCCGCGCCTGCACCTGGCCGCCGCGAGCTCGTCGCGCAGCTGCGCCGCGTTCGAGAGGACCGCGTTTATCTTCACGAACCGCGAGCGCGTCTGGGCCGCTATGACATTGGCCAAAGTGGTCTTTCCGCACCCCGGCGGCCCGTAGAAAATCAGCGAGCCGAAACTGTCCGCGGCCACCAGCCGCGGCAGCAGGCACCCCTCGCCGAGAATGCCGGCGTGCCCCACGACCTCCGAGAGCGAACGCGGGCGCATCCTCGCCGCGAGCGGCGAAAACGCCGCCGGCTTGGGCGGCTCCGCAGCCCGCCCGCCCGCGGGCCCGAGCGGGAGTTCCTGTGTTTCGTCGGCCATTCGTCGGTAAAAAACAAAAGCATTTCTTGAAAGTTTTGTCAAATAATGCAATCTATATATGGAAAATACTCCGAAATGGAAAAATTTGCCGACATGCCGTGCGCGATGACGGTCGCGGGCAGCGATTCCGGCGCGGGCGCGGGAATCCAGGCCGACATCTTTGCGATGGCGGCCAACGGCGTCTACGCGTGCTGCGCGATAACCGCCCTGACCGCCCAAAACCCCGCCGGGGTGCGCGCCGTGTCGTCGCCCGGGGCGGCGTTCGCCGCGGAGCAGATGCGCGCAGTGTGCGACTTTTACAAACCGTCCGCCGCCAAGACCGGAATGCTCTTCGACGCCGAAACCGCCGCCGCAGTCGCGGAGTTTTTCGGCGCCCGCCCCGAAATCAGGCTTGCGGTAGACCCCGTGCTCGCCTCGACGAGCGGGTCAAGGCTCCTGGACGACGGCGCCGCGGAAGTCCTCAAAAATTCGCTTATCCCGCTGGCGGAGGTCATCACCCCTAACCTCGACGAGGGCGCGGCCCTGCTGGGCCTCGGCAAAATCGAAAACGCCGCGGACGCCGCGCGGGCGCTGTACGAAAAATACGGCGTGCCGGTGCTGCTCAAAGGCGGGCACCTCTCCGGGGACGCCGTGACCGACATACTGTTCGACGGGAGCGGGCCGTTCGAGATGTCCTCTCCGCGCATATCCGGCATCGACACCCACGGGAGCGGCTGCACGCTGAGCGCGGCAATCGCCGCGAACTTCGCCAAGGGCCTCGGGCTCAGGAAGGCCTGCCGCGCGGCGAGGGCGTACCTCGTCTCGGGAATGTCGGCCCCCCTTAGAATCGGCGGCGGAAACTTCATAAACCACTTCCCGCAAAAATGAGCCGCGGAGATTCATACAGCCACGACGGCCACAGGCAAAGGCTGCGCGAGAGGTTTGTGCGCGGAGGAATATCCGCGCTGTCGGACTACGAAGTCGTGGAGCTTATGCTCACCCTCTGCATACCCAGAATCGACGTCAAGCCCGTCGCAAAAGACCTCGTGAAGGAATTCGGCAACCTGCGCGGAATCCTCGACGCCGGCGGCGAAAAGCTTATGAAAGTCAGGGGAGTCGGCGGGAGCGCGGCGGCGTACGTGGGCTTCATAAAAAGCCTGATAACGCTCTACCACCGCGAGGAGCTCGAAGTCCCGCAGGTCGAAATCCCCACCATCGACAGGCTGATAAAATATTTCAAAAGCAAAATCTCCGCCGAGCCGCGGGAGGTCGTCGAGATGGTGTGCCTGGACTCCAATCTGAAAATCGTGCCCGGCGGCGACGTCCGAATCTGCGAAGGCAGCGTAAACGGCGCCAACGCCGACATCAGGAAAATCATAGAGACCGCCATACGCCTCGGGGCGACGAGCATCGCCATAGCCCACAACCACCCCGGCGGCGACCCGCGGCCGTCGTTCGATGACATACGCTTCACAAAGAAGCTGTCGGACGCGTGCAGGCCGATAAACCTCAACCTCATAGAGCACATAATAGTAGGCAGAAACTTGTGCTACTCTTTCAGGAGGTCCGGGGAGTTCGACGTGCTGTACGACGAGAGCATACCGCCGCCGCGCCGCAAGCCCGCCGCCGAAAACGGGGCGCGCGGGCGGAAAGTCGCCGAGAATGGAAAGGCCGTCGAATGAGCGTGCTGGCGATAGAGAGCTCTTGCGACGAGTCGGCCGCGGCCATCTTCGACCCCGCTTTCGGGGTGCGCGAAAGCCTCGTGCACTCTCAGACAGACCTGCACGCGCTCTACGGCGGCGTCGTTCCCGATCTGGCGAGCTCCGAGCACCTGAAAAAGCTGCCGGCGCTCGTCGCAATGATTGCGAAGTCGGAGCATTTTTCGTCTGTGGGCGAGATAGCCGCGACCAACGGCCCGGGGCTTCCCAACTGCCTCGCCATAGGGGTGGCCGCGGCCTCCGCGCTCGCGCTGAAGCTCGGGCTGCCGCTGCGCGGGGTAAACCACCTGCGCGGGCACGCGTACTCGCCCTTCATTCCCGTCCACGCCGCCGACCCGCGGAACTTCAGCGCGAACTTCGCCGGGCTGCTGCCGCACCTGGGGCTCGCGGTCTCCGGAGGGAACACGGTACTATTTGAAATCGGGGAGGGCGGTGAAATATCCGCGCTCGCCGAAACCGCGGACGACGCCGCCGGAGAGGCGCTCGACAAGGGCGCAAAGCTCCTCGGAATGCCGTATCCCGGCGCGCCGCTCATGGAGAGGCTCGCCGCAGGCGGAAAAGTCGACAAAACCATGTTCCCCTACGGGCAGAACAGGAAAATCGGCGAAGACCCCGATTTCAGCTTCTCCGGGCTCAAGACGAGCCTGCGCTACCGCCTCGAAAAAATGACGCCGGAGGAAATCGGCCGCTCAAAGGCCGACATTTGCGCGTCCTACCAGTTCGCAGTGATAGAGCAGCTGCGCAGGCGCGCCGAGTGGTTCGCCAAGAGAAGGGCTTACAAAAGCCTCGGCGTCTCGGGGGGCGTCTCAAACAACGCGGCCCTCGTCGCCGCGTTTGAAGGCCTCGCGCGCTCGCGCGGCGCGCGCTTCCTCGTTGCGGACAAACCCCACAGGGGCGACAACGCCGCCATGATAGCCTTCGCCGCATGGATAGCCCCGTCCGAATGCGACAGGCCCGAAAACCTTACGCTGAAAGTGCGCCCGTCGCTGGGGCTCGGCGCGCGGGCAAAAATTTAGAACGAACATGCCGCCGTCGCTGGAATCATCTTACGAAAAATGCGAGCGCCTCGCAAACTCGCACTACGAAAACTTCCCCGTCGCCAAGATGGTGCCCAAGCGCCTGCGCAGACACGTCGCGGCGGTCTACGCCTTCGCCCGCACCGCCGACGACATAGCGGACGAGGAGCACGACGCCGTCGCCGCGGACGACCCGTCGAGAATCGCGCGCCTCGCGGAATTCGAGGCGCAGCTTGACGCCTCCGGCCCGTCGGAGCTCGACCCGCGCTGGGACTGGATTTTTACGGCCTGCTCCGACACCATAAAAAAATTCTCCATTCCCAAAAGCCTCTTCCGCGACCTCGTGAGCGCATTCGCGCAGGACGTGGTGAAAAAGCGGTACGCCGACTTCCCCGAACTGCTCGACTACTGCCGCCGCAGCGCGAACCCGGTGGGCAGGCTCGTGCTGCTGCTGCACGGGTTTTCCGACGACGGGCGGTTTGCCATGAGCGACGACATCTGCACCGCCCTGCAGCTGGCGAACTTCTGGCAGGACATGAGCGTGGACAAGCTCAAAAACCGCATATACATTCCGATGTCCGACTGGCGGGGCGCGGACGAGGGCGAGATTTTCGCCGACGCCGCAAGCGGGCGCGTGAGGGAAATCGTGAGGTTCCAGGTGGAGCGCACCAGGGAGCTCTTCGACAGGGGGCGTGGGCTGCCGTCGCTGCTGCCCTTCCCGCTCAGCCTCGAAATCCGCGCGACCATCGCGGGCGGGCGGGCGATCCTCGACAAAATCGAGGCGCAGGGCTTCGACACGCTCTCAAAACGCCCCTCCTTCGGCAGGCTCGACAAGCTCAAAATCCTAATCCGCGCGCTGGCCTCATGAGCGAATCCGACGAAATATCCACGAGCGCCCGCCAGACGGGGGAGCGGAAGAAGTCCAACCTCGCCTTCGCGTTCTTCTGCCTCGACAGGGGCCGCGCGAGGGACATGGAAGTGTTTTACGCCTTCTGCCGGCTGATGGACGACATCGCCGACGAGGAGGGCCGCGACCCGGCCGAAAAGCGCCGAGAGCTCGAGGCGTGGAAGGCGGAAATCGCCTCGCTCTACGAAGGCTCGAAAAACCTCGGCCCGCTGGCTGCGGAAATGGCGGGCGTCGTTGCGCGCAGGGGAATCCCGCAGGAATATATACAGGCGATAATAGACGGCGTGATGCGCGACACGTCCGGCGAGCCGTTCGAGACTTTTGAGGACATCCGCAGATACTGCTACGGCGTGGCCTCGGCCGTCGGGCTCGCGTCGATTTACATTTTCGGCTTCAAAAACGCGCGCACAAAGCTCTACGCCGAGGCGCTCGGGTACGCCCTGCAATTCACCAATATCCTGCGCGACGCCGCGTTCGACATGCGCACCCAGAAGAGGTGCTACATTCCGCGCAGGGAGCTCGAATTTTTCGGGGTCTCGGAGAACGACCTCGCCGACCCGTCCCGAAACCCGCGTTGCAGGGAGCTCTTCCGAATGATGCATTTCAGGGCGAAGCACTTCTTCCGCAAGGCCGACAGGCTGCTTCCGCCCGAGGACCGGGCCTCCATGAAGCCCGCGCTCATAATGCGCGAAATCTACGAGAGCATACTCGACTCAATCGCGGCATCGGGTTTTGAAATATCCGCGAACCCCGCAAAGCCCGGCAAGCTCAAAAAGGCCGCCCTCGCCGTCCGCGCCTTGCTGCGCGCGCGCAGGGGGGCGGAAGAACGGAATTTCGGAAGCGTCTGCGTGCTCGGCGCGGGAATTTCCGGGATATGCGCCGCCCTGAAGCTCGCCCGGGAGGGGTTCGACCCCGAAATTTTCGAGGCCCGCGCCGCCCCCGGCGGAAGGGCCTCCGCGATAGAGTGGCGGGGAGCGCGCCTCGACAACGGCTCGCACGCCGCCATGGGCTGCTACCGCAGCCTCTTCGGATTCATGGGAGAGCTCGGAACCCCCGTCTCCGAAGCCTTCGAGCGCGCGGGGGCCATGGACTTCGCCTTCGCGGGCGGTGAAAAAATCCGCGTGCCGTTCCCGCCGAAGAGCGCTGGGGCGCCCGAAAAAATCCTGTCGATTTTCGCGTACCGGAAAATTCCCGGCGTCGGAAGCGCGCGCAACCTTCTGCTGTTTGCAAAGCTCAAGTTCGGTTTCGCCCGGGCGCGCCCGGGCGAAACCGCCCGGGAATTTCTGGAGCGCAACAAAGTCGGGAACGCCGCGGCGGAAGTTTTCTGGGAGCCTTTCTGCGTATCCGCTCTCAACACTTCGCTCGATTTTGCGAGCGCGGAGCTTATGCTCTCAACCCTGCGCAAATCGGTTCTGGCGGGGGGCGAAAACGGCGTCCTTTATTTCCCCAGGGCCGCGACAATCGACGCGCTCATGCCGAAAGCCGCGGCGTACCTCGAATGCGTCGGGGCGAAAATCCGCCTCTCCGAAGCCGCAGAGAAAATAGAAATCCGCGGCGGAAAATTCGTTTCGGTAAGCACGCGCAAAAGCGGCAGGCTCGAATTCGGCGCGTGCGTTTCGGCGCTCCCCGCAAAGGCCCTCGCAAAAATGCTCCCGGAGGCCTCGCCGTTTGCCGCGCGGATTGCGAAAATAAAGACAACCGACATAATAAACGCCTATTTCACGGCGGACAAAAAACTCTTCGACGGCTCATACGCGTGCCTCGCGGGCTCGCCGATCCATTGGATCTTCGACCACACGCAAAAGTCGCGGCAGTGCGCCGCGGAAGGGATCCGCCTGTACGGGGCGACGATAAGCCACGCGCGCATGCCGTTCGATACCGGCGGGATCCGCAGGACGCTCGAGGGGGAAGTCGGGAAATTTTTCGGGGAGTGCAAAATTCTCGAAGTCCTCCCGTCGCTCTTCCGCGAATCCACAATATCCGCCGACTGCGAAAGCGAGGCCGCAAGGCCGGCAGACGGGGCGTGCGGCGCGCAAAACCTCCACGTCTGCGGCGACTGGACCGCCACGGGGCTCCCATGCACCATGGAAAGCGCCGCAAAGAGCGCGGACAACCTGACGATTTTCGACTGACATGAAAAGGCCCCTGATAGTATTTCCCACAACGTTTGAAGCCGGCGCCGCCTTCGGATTTTTCGGCGGCGCGCTGAAATGCAGGCTCGGAGGCAAATGCAAATTCACCCTCGCCAACGGCACGGAGTGCGAAGCGCTCGTAGCCGGCGTGGGGTGCGAAAAATCCGCGTCCCGCGTGAGGGAGGCCGCCGAAAGCTTCTGCCCCACCGACATAATCCTCTGCGGATTCGCCGGCGCGTGCGGCGGCGGCATGGAACCCGGTGAGTTCGTATTTGAGAGCGGGTCGGCTGACATTGCGAAAGCCCTGTCCAAAAGGGGAATGAGGGCCGGTAAAATAGCCTTCTCCGAAACGGTCGCCGACGCCGCCGAAAAGGAGAGGCTCGGAAAGCTCGGGTACGACGCGGTCGAAATGGAGAGCGAGTTTTTTAAGGCCGCCGCCGGGGACGAGGACGGCGACTTCAAGCCCGTGTTCACGCAGATAAGGTGCATAAGCGACGCAGCCGGAACGTCGCTGCCAGCGCCGCTGGCCGAGGGCGCCATCGACCGCGCAACGGGCGCGCTGAAACTCTCCCCATGGGCCGCGATAAGAGAGATTCTCCGAAACCCACCGGCGGCAGTCTCACTCGCAAAATTTGCGAGGGCGGCCGCGCGCGCCAAGGGGGAATACGACATAAAAATCCCGCAGGCGCTCTCGTCGCTCTAAGCGCCATGCGCGCGGGGCGTGACTCTCTCCCCCGCATTTCGCCGGGGCGCGGCGCAGATGCGAAGCCCCGCGGCACGCCGGGTACCGGCCTGCGCGAATGCGCGCGGAAAAGCGCCTTTATTCCTGCGCCCGCAAAGGCCCTTCCGGACAACATTCCGACGCGCGAAAAAATTCCGGCCTCCCGGACATCTCGGGAAACGGCGCCCGGGGGGGGGGGAAAGGCGGGCCGGACGCCTTCCGCAGGCGGGGCGGCATGTCCGTAATGCGCGGCATGCGCGGAAGGTGGAAACGCGGCGTCCCACGCTTTCCCCAAAAATTTCCGCCGCGAAAACTCCCGCGCCTCCGAGCCGCCCCTACGCGGCAGTCCGGCGCGGGCAACCGAAAAAAGTCCGAAAAAGTTATTGACAAAACCCCTCCGCGATGGGAGAGTGGCGACTTCAAAATTCGGTGACTATTGTTCAGTAGCTCAGCGGTAGAGCAGGTGACTGTTAATCACTTGGTCGCAGGTTCGATCCCTGCCTGAACAGCCACTGAAAGGGTCGCATTTCTTTTTTTAGAAGTGCGACCCTTTTTTTGAGAACATATGCGTTTGCGTTTCGAGCGCCCAGGCGGCGTCTTCCAGTCGGGATTGCTTGGATCGGGTACAAAGTTTATCATATATTTGAAAAATTCGGGCGAAAAATTGTTTATTTGCGCGTTTGTGGAATGTCCGAGATTTTCTCCGGCTTTGAAAATTACCGCATAACCAAGGTCAATCATATTCTGATAAAATCTTGTTGCCGCCGGATAGCCGTATTCGAGTTCGCCAGTAGTCACAAGCCATACGATGTTCTTTGCATTCGGCGTAGGTTTATCATAACTTGAATTTACGAGGATATGTATTCCCGAAAAATATTGCGGCTTGCGAAGCGCGGCTCTATGGGCAATTTGTCCGCCGCCGCTGAATCCGCATATCATGGCGGAATTTTTCGGAAGGGTAAATTTGTGCAGTACGCGACGATATCCGTTTCCCCACTCGGAAAGCCCGTCATTGAACATAAAATCGTAATCTTTCGACTGCTTCTCGGTCATTTCGTCCGAACTTGTCGAAATCAAATATCCGCCGAAACTCTGCCATGTAATGACCGCAAGGTTGTTTTCGTCGACAAAGCGAAGCAGGTGTTTAAAGGAACTTTCGTCGGAAGATACTATTCTTTTAAGTTTTTCCGTATCCCTATCATGTGCATATTGCCAACAATCCGCGAACGCACGGCGTCTTGGATTCCCGCGCGAACGCGTCTTTTTCTTTCGTCCAAGACGGTGGCATTCGCAAGACAAAAACAATTTCTTCGGGTTTTGTACGCTTTTTCCAATCGGCTTTCGCCGCCTGAGTTTTGGCGTCGGTGCGCTGGATAATTACAAAAGTGCGGTCTTTCTCGGAAAGAAAATCCGGAGATTTCCCGACCTGCGCAAACGCTACAAGCGGCAGAATAAATAAGGAGAATATGAGAATTTTTAACCGCATTACGGAGCTTGGATTTTCTTCCACGATTCGAGCAACTCTTTTGTCCTAAACGGACATTGAAGTTCGGGTTGTTCTGAAAGTAGCAGAAGTTCGTTGTCGGAATTGGAAATGTCAGAATACACGTCTTCGGTGGACTTTTTGTCTCCACGCCAGATTGCAAGCTCCTCGTCGAAAAATTGGCGGACAAACTTTTCAAATTTTGCACTGCGATTGTGCCCAGTATTTGAAATATTTACCCATATCCATGGTCGTTTGTTCTTGCGCCCCTGATAGTAAAAACCGAACGACGGCTGCCAGCGAAACCCGTCTTTGTCGCCGCAGGCGACTATTCCGCGTGCTTTGGTAACTTTGCTACCGTCCTTCGGATAATCCCAAAATTGCGCTGAATATGCACACCATGCGATAATTCTGTAAGGCGCCCAATCAACAAACCGGCTGACAAATTGCGCGCCCCCCGAAAATCCATAAAGAATAATCGGCAAATCCTTTCCGTAAACGCGCTTGATTTCGTCAAGCAACGCCTGCCCCGAACCCTGTTCCGGATAATAGTAGCCTTTACGATTTTGATATAAATCTTCCTCCGAAGATGAGTAATTAAGTGCAATTACCCCAAGGTTGTTTCGCTTAGCAAAATCCGTCCACGGCGACTCCTTTAAGAAAAACGTTCCGTCCGTATTCATTCCAGGAGCGAGTACAAGAATGGCAGTTTCACCGCCAGAAACAGGAAAGTCCGAAAACTTGAAGATATCATCCGCATATAAAGACACAAACAATGATAATGCGAAATTTATTAAACCTCCCAAAACTGTAATTTTTATCTTTGCCATTTTACGAACTTTATCATTTTACCAAGGAACGGAACTCTTATGGAATTTTAACAAAAAATTAAACTTCCGCTTTTACCAATGCATGTACTACGAAGGTTTTAGAAGAACCTTTATCATCTTTTAGTTTGATTTTAATCACATCGCGCAAACTTTCGTCTGTTGAAACCGGAGTAACCGCTATCGTGTATTTGCCATTTTCTTCACTGCATTTAATTGTGAATTTTGATTCGTCGCAGCTGATAGAGTCAATTTTCCACTTAGAGTCGATGATAGTAAGCGTGATGATTTTTGTTTCAAGTTTTGTACCTTTTTCCCAGTAAACCAAACGAGGTTTAATCTCCACTGGATTTAGAATCTTGATTTTCAACAACAACTTTATCTGAGACTGAGAAATATCGTCCGTATGCACTATAATCGATTGTTCTTGTCGGCCAACCTTACCGGCGATGTTAAACCTTCCTTTGATTTCCCCTGAATCGTTATATGCGTACGCTTTCTTGTCAAGTGTTGCAACTGTGCAAGAACAGGTAGTTTCTATCTTTTTTATTTTTGTTTTTACTGTACTTTCATTTTTAAATTTGAAAATAAAAATATATGGTCCGGTGTTTTGAAAAATTACATCTTCAATCTTTTCTTTATCGAATTTTAATTCCGCGAGAACAGAATCTGAACTAAATAAGAGAACTAACCCTAGAACCAAATAAATTTAGGTAAATACGATAATCAACGATTAATAAAGTTAAAAACATCAGGTTCAATCTTATAATTCCTACTAAAATCTTCATTTGTTGTTTTGTGTCTAGTTTCATTAAATAAAATCATTTTTTAGATATATTTCTTTCCAATATTTGCTGCAAATCTTTTGGCAAATTTTGACTATCTTTGGCGTTTAACTTTTTTAAGCGTTTCTTAATTGATGAAATATCTACCTCCATATCGGGTGTCACTATGGTTAAATGTTGAAAGTTTTTTTCCTCTCCAATATTTAGTGCACGAGAGAATGAAAGTTTTACTAAAATTTTGCTTATTTTATCAGCCGAACGCTTCATTACAGGAAAAAGAGTTGATAGAATTTCTTTTGTTAAACATGGCATTTTTATTAACATCGGCTCTTTTAAATCCATATAATTATCTACTCCTTTTGAACATGACAATCCACAAAGTATTTCTGATTTTCCATCTGCATACATAATTTCTATTACAAAAGTATAATTAAAATCCATTTCTGCTAAATTCATTTTTAATGGAAGTTTTGCCTTCTTGGGAGGGATAATTAATACTTCAAACGGAGAAAGATCCTTCTGATTCGTCAAAATAGAGAAATCGATTTCATTAACAATTTTGAGGGCATTCAATTTTATATCATCTTGTGAAAATAAGATACGCGATATTGTGAATAATGTTAAGACAAATATAAATATGTTTTTCATAAACATCAATAATTGCATGGAGAACCATGAGTTGCCCCAGAAGAATGTGTTGAATCATTGCTATATACATCTCTAGAAATAGAATCTAGTTTTGCTATCAATTGACTTTTTATCAATCTATTAAGATTATTTTTATCTGTAGTTTCATTGTTTGAGGTTTTTGTGATAGCTTTTAAATTCTGCAAATCCTTCTTCCATGTTTCTATATTTAGATCTGCATATCTACTTTGATTTCTTTTGTGGCTGTTCTCATGATCCACCAAGAAACTTAAAAAACCTAACCATATTTCTCGATGCGATTGTGTTGAGTTATCTTGATCCTTTTGGCGCCAAGAAGGGAATATCATAGTGAAGCTATAGCTATATGTCCCACTTGCCCCAGAAATCCCTGCTTCAACATTGCAAATATCACCTTGTTTTATATATGATAAATCTCCGATTTGAATATCTTGCGAAATGGGTGTATTAAATGAGAAAATAGTTCTCGCCCAAAAAGAATTAGGATTACTAAGATTACAAACATCTATTCCTGTCACTTCAAAATGTTGATATGAAACCGAACCGTTTGCTGCATACGAACGAACGGTACTTAATATAAGCACCAACAGTAATATTTTAAATTTTTTCACAGTTGTCATCTTTCTTTTATCCATAGTTTTCCTCATAAATTTTTAGCTGCATAGTTCATCCAGACGACATACCTCAATCCTTATTCCTAAATTGAACATTTCACGCTATTTTCTTCTGTTTTTATCGTTGCACAACATTCACCATTATAAGTAGATGTTGTAGCAGAACCGGCTAATGCTTTTATATCATATTGGAAAGTATAATTTCCGAAATGCCCATTTGCAATATGGACAAAATGTTTTAAAGAAGATGCGGATATATTACGTGGAGTAATTGCATCGTTAGCTTGAACAAGCGTGTTTAAGCATAGATATATGAGTATAATGAATATAACATTCGTTTTCATTAATTTGGTTTATTTGAGATTGATCTTATAGCTTTTATATCATTAGCATCCCATAATGTATAAGTTGTTCGATGCTCTTCATATAAATCCTCTATTATTAATTTAGTATCCCCTTGTAATATTCTTTTAACGCGACTATTTTCAAATAGTTCATTTTCAACTATTGAACCATCTTTTTGATAGCTACGCGTGAAATATGTAATACTATTCATTTTTAATCCTATCAAATCTTTGTCATTGTAAACCCATTCTTGTATATTCCCAACCGCATCGATTTCTCTTAAGATATTCCCATTGCTGTTATAGGTTCTGCTTAAAAACATTTTCCAATTATCGTCTTGCAAAGACTTCTTTTCTATCTTCCTTATTTTCATTGACGCAGTTCCGGGTGCACCTATATAAGATGTCCGTGTTTGCTCTCCAGTGTGCGGGTCTTGTGTTATTTTTACGGCATTTCTTATGTTGTAATCCCATATTTCCGCATAGCTGTATTCGGGTTTCTTATAGCTGATTCTCGACTCCTGTGTTGGGCTACCGCGTTTCTTATCTGCAAGCATAGTGCTTTCTTTGCCTTCTGGGTTATATTTATCAAACAGTGGATTTCTAACTGCGTACTCTCCACCGCTATCCGATATTATAAGTCCAGTTGTGGCGTCCCATTCTATGAAACCTTTGCTCGTTTTTTCGCCTATCGTTTGAACCAATTTGTTTGTCGGAACTTTAGTAGAGTGTGACTCGTTTTTTCTTGTCAGATATTCTCTATACTTATTCGAAGGTTCTGCGGAATATTCATATTCTTCCTTCGATCCGTCGGTAAAAGTTATAGAAGTAACAGATTTAAGTAATGAACCTTGTTTCGTTATACCGTCGCTTGCCAATACATTACATGCGCCGTATGCAATAAAGAGCGACTTCTTTTCTCGTGGAAATACAATTTTAGAAAGCAAGCCGTCTTTGCCGTAAACAAATTCCATCGTCATTGCATTTTTGCTTACATTATAAATAGATTGTGGAAATCCCTTGCCATTAAAAGAAATTCTAAAAGAATCGCAACCGTGTCCCGCGCAAAACGAAACAAGTTTTCCATTCTTAAAAACATATTTCGATTTTATGTCACTTGTATTTTGAATCAGTATCAAGCCGTCTTTTGCGATATTCAGTTTCCATTTGCCAGTGGTATTCAAAATATAGGTTTCTTTGAAACCCTTGTCGGCAACTTTAGCCTTGTTAAAAGTGTACGTCCCGTGGTTTGGACTTTTCCAAACATAACGGTTGTTGGATGTTTTTATGACATTGGAATCAAAGAATGGAATCGTCCAATACGAACCCATATACCGGGGTTCTTGGCGGGGATCTGTGGAAAACTTAAAGAAAAAATCGGCATTAGACGCATTCCCCAATGGCATTTCATAAAAAATCTTATCTATGCGAGCAAAACCGTTATAATCCGCGTTTCCGATGGGGATCTGTTTCATTGAACGAGATAATTGCGCAAAAGAATTTACGGAAACATTGAGAAAAACAAAAGAAGCCAAGAGAATTCTTAATAGAATCACAATTTGACGATTCTGTTGAACCGAATTCATCATTCACCTATCTCTATCGACATACAATCACCACTCGGATCACCACCGCAAGAGGTATCACCTGCTTCACATTCCTCACATCCTTCAGCTAGCAAACTAAGCGAGGGAAACATCAATATTGCAGAGAACAGAATCATTAAAAATTTCTTTTTCATATCACCTTTCTGTTTTATTATATTTTAAGAATAAATATTTTTATATTTGTTTGTCAATCATTTTAAATATAGAACCTATATATCAATCACAATCAATACGTTAGGCTTGAGCCATTCTGCAGTAAATGCGATTTAGAATTCTTGGCATTAAAGTTATTTTGTAGAAAGAAAAAATTCTGAGAAAGTTCGTAATAGCGTTTCTACCGCTCAACGTTTGACAAATATATTTCGGCTAAAATCGAGCCGACTGCAAAACGGCAGGACTGGTCACGTACGTTAAGTACGCTCCCACCCCTGCCGTTTTTTGCGTCCCAATTTTATCTCGAAATCTATTGTGTCAAACAACCTGAGAAAGTCCGTAAGAGCATTCCCATCAGTCAACCGCTGAAAAAATGATTTTGGCGCAATTCTGCGTTGATTAAAAAACTCGTCCACGTACGTCAATACGCTCCGCCTGCAAGTTTTTTTACAGCTCAAACGGCTTCCAAATCCATTCTTTCAGCACGGGCAACAAAACAGAAACGCAGGAATTTGCACTTCGACCACACATCTTCCAAAAGGGACGCATTCTTTTTTAGAAACATTGCCCTTTTAGAGCATATAACATTGCGTTTTCGGCGTATCGTGAAGTAGGACTTTCAAAAAGGCTTTCGGGAAAGATGTGATAATAGGCGCGTTCAGGAAATTTGAAACAAATCCGTTAAAATCGTGAAGTAAGTATGCCGGGATTACAGGTTATTTATAGGGAGTTTTTTTTTGACGCGCAATTCGCAGACGCCGTTGTTTGCAACGCAGGAGATTTTCATCTCGGCGTGGAAAACCATTCTCCGCTTTAATTTTTCATTGTGCAGGCGGGTTCTCGTCTCGCGCAATATTCCGTCATATATTATGAAAACTGTGACGCGAATATAATATTCCGCATTACGATAATACGACCTCCGAATTGTCTCCAAAAGCCGCGCAAATAGAGAAATAGATGTATTCCTTCGACTTTTACAAGAGCGCTTTCTACTTATTTAAGTATTTACCGTGTAATTTTATACAACTTAAACTTTCTCCCCTTAATCCCTCTTATCTACTCCAGGCGTATTATTCTTAGTCGACTGCCTTTCAATCTTTCGAGGAAAGGGCGGTACAATTATATACTGAAATGGACGGAAATGCGAATGTCATACCACTTCTGCGAACAAGTTCCATTATTGCTATGTTAACGCGCCTTATTGTAAGATTGTATCCGGCACGATCGGTCTTTTCGGAATAATAGACTATTGACACATCGAGAGTAGAATCGCCGAAATCAGTAAACTCCGCCATAATCCCCGCATATTTTGACACACCTTCGACTTCTTCGATTGTCTTTTTAAGAAGCGGAAGAAATTCGTCCATTTGCCGTGCGGTAGTGTCGTATGACAATCCTATTTTTCTTTCGACCTTTCTTACGGTCATTTTGGAGAAGTTTTCGACGGATTCTTTCGCCAGAGAGGAATTCGGTATGGTAATGACGGTATCGTGAAAGGTGCGTATGCGCGTAGACCGGAAACCAACCGACTCCACATTGCCCTCATAGGCGGATACCTTTACCCAGTCGCCGACTATAAATGGACGGTCGAATATTATTGATATAGATCCGAAGAAATTTGCAATCGTATCCTGCGCGGCAAACGCCAATGCGATACCTCCTATTCCTATGGACGCGAGCGCCGACGCGACATTCAATCCGAAATCGTCCAGTATGAATACGGCGGCAATCGTTATCAGCACGCATTTGGAAACGCGTCTTAAGAATTCCACAAGATTGAATATGGAAGCCTCCGCATTGGATTTTGCACGCTTGCCCAAGGCCGAAAAGAACAGATCGCACGCCAGCAGTCCCAGCCAGAGGATCGCGCATGTGAAAAGCGCCGAAGCCGCGCGGGCGGCATGCGCTATCGTGTATGAATCCCTAAATAAAAAAATAGACGAAACATATACGCCCAACGTCCATGCCAAAATGTTTATCGGTATTTTTATTTCCTCGGCAAGATTTCCCGAAAAAACTCCGCGTTTCCGATCTCTTTTATCCGAAAATATCCGCCTAAGAAATTTCGCCATTAGAAACCTAATTATAAACGCAGTTAAGGCGAGCACTATTCCGGAAGCTATATACTGAATAATTCTAATTCCCAGCACCTTTACCTCAAGAAAAGCGCCCAGCTTAGGAGAAAACTCCTTCAAAGCGCCTGTTATTTCAAGAAGATGGAGGCGGGCATTCCGGGCGTTTTCCACCGCCTTATTGTCGATTATCTTTTTCGTATCTTCGTAGAGAACTGAAACCTTCGCGGTTGGCGAGATAACCGAAACATTATCCTCCTGCGCCGGATCCGAAGACGCCAATACGCGACTTATGCCGGCGGCAAGAAAACATAAAACACAAAATGAATATCTAAATATGCCCGGCATTGCCATATGATTAAAAGCCCAAAAACGTATGGGAACCTGCGCCGCAAATCAAATACGCACAATATAAGACAAACAGAGCAAAAAAAATACTTCCATAGACTATGCGGCGATTGCCTTTATAGGGCATTTTGCCGCCAGGGGCGTCGTTTTCCCCGCAATCGCAATCCGGGAAAAGAAAATGGCAGCTAAACCATAACAATAGAAGCAGTGCGAAAAAAATTGGAGCAATGTATAGCAACAATTCAACAGGGACAACAGTATCCTCAAAAATATTATCGCTCACTTGCATATCAAAAATAGGAACAATGCGGATAAGATTGCCTGCAACGTCAATGCCGCAATTCGCATTTTTAAAAGCCGACGGTTGAAATTGCGCATGCCGCCGCGATGCAAATTTCTATAGTCCGAAAACATATCGTCATAAGGGCGGAAAAGATGCCTTACCCATTTCGCGCACAATACAAATGCGATAAGCGTGAGGAATATATAGATTAAATTTTCCATATCACGCCCTGTCTATTTGCGCGGTTTTCTTGAAACCAGAACGCCAAACAGCGCCAAAGCTCCGAATGCAGCTGCATATTCCGCAGGTTCAGGCACGTTGCTGGTAAATTTAATGCTCCCCGTCTCGAGATTGAAATCTATCTGTATGCCGTATTTATTTTTAAGTTCTTCGGTTACGTCCTTTCCTTCCGCATTCAACAATCCTATATATTTGTCATATCCCGACGTTCCCCCCGCAGGCGCTTCGTCAGTCAAACTATCCATAAGTTCGGAGACAAAATTTACCTTTGCGCCGTTAAAATCAATCATGTGCATTTCCCTTTCCGCAAAACTGAAATCTTCGCTTATTCTTATATAAAACTTGGTGTCTTCGGAAATAGTAACGGTTTCCGTATCGGAAAAGGAAATCTGCGATTTCTCATTCTCGAATATTATATTCGCACCCGAAAAAAATACTTCTTTGGCTTCCAATCCGGTTTTGTTCTCGACTGAGAAGTATACGTCGGAAAATACAAGCCTGCCGCCGCCCTCTACACCGTGAATATCCTTGGTAATTATGCGGTTGTTGTGCAGAAATTCCTCGTCGTACGTACCCATGCGAATCGACCCCGAAATCGTAAGATCCCCCTCGGAAACAATGGAACCGTTTATTGCAGAACCAAAATAAGCCTTGGCATAATCGGGAGATTCCTTGCCGTCAATAACAAGTTTCGGCACTGTCGTCACAAATTCGTTGGCGCCTTTGTTTGACATATGGACGGCAATTCTGTTTTCGTCCAGTATTCTGTCGTCCAGAAAGTTTACGCGAAGAAAGCCGGCTTCAAAACGTTTGGAAGATGTGTGTACGCCTATTGCTGTTGCGGATTTTTCAACGGTGCCGCCTATATTGACGGTTAACTCTCCGTTAATCTTAAAAGTGTTCGCATGCGAACCGGCTGAAGCGGTATATGAAAGTCCCGTCGCGGATTTGTATCCCGCATAATTTAGCTCGATCGTGGCCGCGGCGGATTCGATTTCAAACACTTCCCCGCTCCCAATTTTGCAATCGTTTAATACAATTCCGTTTATGCTTTTCGCGCTCGATGAATTTTTAACATGTCCGGCGGCAAAACTGAACTTGGAAAATTCCACATTGTCGAAATACAATCCGTATGACGCGTCGCTTATATAGCTATTGACCATATTTAGCTCGATTCCGCCCGCATCGAATGCAACTCCGACATTTTTGCAATCTACAATATACGCCCCCGCTTTGATGGGCGATGTGGGCATTCCGAATTGTTCGCTAAATACAATAGACGTGGCGTTTGCGGAAAGCGACGACGGCCCCAGACAGTCTTTTGCAAAGAGAAATGCCGACAATACGTTAGCAGGCTGCGAAACAGCGCCTAACGGCGACAACACTCCGGCGTTTATGTTGAACGAACCCGTTTGATAAAGGTATTCCGCCCGAATGTCGTTTATATCAATATCGGCCGCATTGCCAAAAAGCGGAAACGATGCGAATACAAGCGTAAAAAACGACGATTTCTTTCTGCTAATTTTCATATTCTTTCTTCGCTATTTGTTTATATGGGATATTGCCGGGAAAATTTTTCAGGATTTTTACGAGTCGCAGGCGTCATGAATTTGGAATCTTTTAAAAAACCCGTATTGTGGCAAGAAGCGCCTGTTTGAACCCAAACGGCTTGTCCGGAACCCAGTCGGACAAATCGGGGCGGCGGGGAATAACGATATTTTACATTGCAATAAAATAGACGGGATTCCCCCCTTTCCCGAAAAACGCGAACGGGATAGGGGGGGGGTATCTCGCGTGCTGAGAATATTCCAAACCCCGGGGAATTTCTGTCACACTATTTCAATGCCCGCAGATTGGCGGAACGGAGACTATACAGCGAAATGTTCAATTAAAAAACCATATCCCCGTATTCCGACAATCTGCGGACAAAATTCATGAAAGAACGATTTTTTCCGCGCTGACGGCTACATGCGCGCTTTCCGTCTTTGCCGGACGGCGAGCCCGAGGGCCAATGCGCCGAAGATTGCCGCGTATGTCGAAGGTTCCGGGACGGTGACGCTCAATATGTTTCCGGTCGCGTCCATAGCATACTCTATGCCCGTTGCATCGCCATTTTCATCTATGACTTTTACCGTTATCGAACCGGCGGTAGCGTCTTCGAGAAACGCCGCCGCGCCGACCACAGTTTCATCAGTAAATGTAATATTGCTTCCCGAGAACAGGTTGCCGCCGACTTTCAGCGTTGAACCTTTGCGCACGTAAAATTCCGTATTGCCGTCTATTGTGACAACGGCATTTCCGAAATTAATAAAGCCGCCGTTTCCGGCATTCTCAAATACGAATATCGAGTTTTTAATATCGACCTTGGCTGCTTCAATATCGACCTGATTTTTAAAGAAGAACTGCGCATTGTCGAACTTCAACATGCCCTTGCCGCCTGAGACTTTGATTATATTGTTCTTCATTATCGCCGAATCCGCTTCAACCGCAAACCCGAACCCGCCGGTAATCGTAAGATCGCCTTCGGACAATATCGAACCGTTCAAAGTTGTAATAATATCTTTGTTGGGATCTATTACAGCCATTTTTTCTTTCGATATTGAATCCGCAGTCATGGTTGACGCGCCGGTCGAGGTAAAATATACCGCATAACGCTGGTTCGCAACACCGTTCTTGTTGCCGACAGATATTTGGTTATGCCCCGTAAACTTGAGACTCGACGCAGTTTCCACTCCGTATGCCGTTGCCCCTGAAACCGACGACTCTCCAATTAGAACTTTGGTATTGGCAATATTTATTGCATTGGAAGCGTTGGGCGTCAGGTTTAGTTTTATGCCCACCGCATTCTTATAGCTCATGGTTTTTAAACTTCCCGTTTTGTTGTCATATCCGATTGCAACCAAACCGTAATGGTTTGCATGCCCGCCCAACTGGAAATTCGGAGCGCTAACTTTGCAGTCGTTAAGATAAACTCCATAAAGATTGTCCGCGGTGGCATTGTTCACCAAATGCGAGCCTCCGAACAGGAAGTTTCCGTGAAAGGCAGTAGTGTCGCTAAAAGTTGCCCCGTCGAAATAAGCGACCGCAGCCGACGCGTTTGCATTGGTATGTACCGTCTCCAAGGTAAATTGGGTATGTTTTGTATCTAAATGAAGCCCCCATTGCGGAAGGTCAACTTCAGTTCCATCAGGATTTTCAGCCAGATTCATTCCTCCAAATTGCGAGTTGGAATTTACATACAGCACCGTGCTTAACGGCGAAGTGGTATTTCCTGAAAGGTTAACGATAGCGCCTTTCAAATCAATGTAGGAATTGGCCGCGGTTCCGTCCATCAATAAATATGTAGACGCCACCGAGCCGTTCCCGGCGGTACCGAACCAGTTTTCACCGGTTCCGGTCATTTGACCGCCGCCGGACTGTGAATAATGCCAGGTAACGCCTTCCATCGCGAACGCCGCATTTGAGAATGCAATCAATCCCGAAGAAAGAGCTACTTTGCTTCCTATATCCAATATTTTTTTTAATTTCATTTTTAATCTTTAGTTTTGCAGTTTAAATGTTGGGGTTTTTGGCGGCGGGGCATCGGAATAACAAACGCATCTGCGGAATCCTCAAATCCGAAGTATCCAACTTGCGTCGCCAAAAACCAATCTACTGACCAGTGCGATATAGGGATCCCAATGCGCAAAACGCACTTCAACCGCAACACTATATTTACTTTTAACCCAACAGGTTGACAGCGCGTTTTGGCACCGGGAAATTTCAAAGAACGGCAACTTCCGCGTTAGCGCGCGTTGCGCCTGCGCCAAAGGGAAAGGCCGAGCGCCAATGCGCCGAGAATTGCGGCACATGTTGCAGGCTCCGGAACGGCAGTATATATACCCTCAATATGGAATCCATCATCCCTGAAAACCGCATCCCATGTTCCCTCAAAATCGACGCCGTTGATCTTAAAGTCGATGTTGTCCTTGTTTTCCCAGATTTTCGAATTAGATAACGCAACAGTTATTCCAAACGACGCCACAAGGATATCGAACGACTCGCCTTCCACAAAATCGCCAAGCACGTTCAAATTCAACTTTGCCCCGTCCTCAAAACTCCATTTCGGCGCATAACCATTGGGGAGTGGCATGTTTCCCGGCGTGGTCGCTGTCCCACCTATAAATCGTATCGCCGCACCGTCGCCTTTGTTCATCGTTATATTAAACAAACCGTCAATGCCCATGGAAGAATCAACGAATGTCATAGTATGACCTGCTAAAATATGTGCTCCACTGCCATCAATTCCTCCGGAATATTCGCCAAACCAAAGTTGATTGTCCATTGACGACCAAACGGGAGGGGTTTGTCCGTCGTATTCACCATCCGGGTCGTCGTATCTAAAATCTGTACCATGTTCGGCATCATAATAATGATTCCACACCATTAGTTTATTATTGTAATGCCGAAAAAAGAACGAATTCGCTGGATTGAGGGCCATAGATCCATAAGGTTGAGGCATTGTAGCCATGGGATTTTCCCACCACTTATCAGGAAGTGTGGTAGCGCTATCCGAAAGCGCCATCACTCCCATCATTGAACGTTTAGCAACTGTCCATACAACATTGTTGAAATTGGTATTAAAAATCTTTGCATTCGCGAGTGTCGCGCCGGCCAATGTCGCCCCTCTAAATGTGACATGAGAAAGATCCGTATTGTCGAGATTTGCTCCGGCCATATTCTGGGCGGCAAAATTCCAAGCGGTCAAATTGTTTCCGCTCAGATTTACCGCGCCGAGATTTTTCTGCAGGTAGCTTCTTGTTCCCATAAATTGATCCCTCGTCAGACCGTTGGCAACCGTATTGCTGAGGTTTGCCCCGTTTATAGCCGCGCCGTAGATCTCCGTAGTGGACGTAAACTTTGCGTTCGACAAATCCGCCCCGGACAAGTCGGCGCCGTTCATGCTCATATTTGCCAGCGATTTGCCGCTCATATTGGCATTTGACATGTTTGCGCCGTCCAATTTGCTATTGGTGAATACCGCGCTTCTCAAATCCTGCCCGTCAAAATTCCAACCGCGCATATCGTTCTCGGAAAGGTTTATTGCGCCTAAATCCTTATTCTTAAAACTTGCGGTGCTTTCAAACTGTTCCCGCGAAAAGTTTTTTACGTTGGACAAATTTGCGCCTTTAATTACCGCATCTGTAATATTTGAAGCAGTCCAGGAGGAATTTTTTAAATTGGCATTTTCAAAAGAAGCGTTTGTCAAATTGCTATTAATAAAAGCTCCGCCACCCATATCGGCGTTATTAAAACTTGCGCCGGCCATTTCAAAACCGTCAAATCCCCAAGCCTCCATGTTGTTGCCGTTTAACTTAATGCCTGTAAGATTCTTGTCTTTGAAACTCTTGGTAGAAGTTATCAAGTCTACAGACATGTTGGTATTGGAAAAATCCGCGTTTGTTATTACGGCATCGGTCATATCCGAAGCGTTTATTTCCTTATCCGCAAAATTCCAGCCGTCCAAGTCGTTATTGCTTAAGTTTATTGAGCCCAAGGTGTTATTTTTATAACTTGCCGTGCTTTCAAACTGTTCCTTTGTAAAGCCGGTTGCTACGGTATTGCTTAAGTTCGCATTGTTTATATTTACATCTACTAAAGTAGCCCCATTAAAATTAGCTCCAGACAAATTCGCACCGTCAAAATTTACTTTAGAGTTTAAAATACTATTTACGAATTTCGCCCCAGCCATATTCTGACCACTAAAATTCCATTCCGAATAAATCAATTTGTTGTTACTTAGATCTATTGCGCCAAGATCCTTATCTTTATAACTTTTTGTTAAATAAATATTCTCAGATCCCCCGAGATTTAGTACTCCACTAAAGGACGCATCCTTTATTATGGCATTTGTTAAATCGAAATCAGGCCTAAAGGTCTTTCCGTCAAAATTCCAACCAGTCATGTCGTTATTCGACAAATTAATGGCGCCTAGCGTATTATTTTTGTAACTTGCCGTGCTATAAAACTGCTCTTTAGTAAAACCATTCGATGTCGCGCCACTCAAGTTAGCATGCGTAATAATTGCATCTGTAAATGTTGCACCAGTAAGCGTTGATTTTTCAAAATTTGCCGACGTCAGAGTAGCGTTGGAAAATTTGGCATCGGTAAAATTTGAGCTACTCAAATTACCACCCGAAATATTTGCGCTAGAAAAATCAGTAGAATAATAATAACCGTTGGCAAAAGCAGCCTTTGACATATTCTGGCCACTAAAGTTCCAGCCGCCCATTCGATTATTGCTGAAGTTTATTGCCCCCAGATCCTTGTTCTTATAGCTAGCGGTACTGTAAAGATTTGCCTCACTAAGATAATATATGCCGGAAAAATCTGTATTCTTTATAATGGAATTAGCGAAACTGGATCCGTTGATACTCTTACCACGGAAACTCCAACCTGTTAAGTCGTTGTTCGACAGATTTATCGCGCCCAATTTGTTTTCTTTGTAGCTCTTAGTGCTTTCAAACTGCCCCTGTGTAAAGCCTTTCGCCACGGTTCCGCTAAAATTTGCATTTGTTATTACGGCATCCAAAAAATTAGTACCAGTTAATGTGGCATTGGAAAAATTGGCATTGGAAAATTCCCCCTTCGCCAAGTCTTGACCAGATAAGTTCTGTCCTGAATAATCTTTCCCTTCTGCGAAAGCGGACGATGCCCCCAATAAGAGTATCGGGAGCGACTTTGCAAGCGAATTGATATTTATTTTTTTCATTTTCATATAATTATATTTGTTGAAATTTTATGCGGCTGCCGCGACTTCATTTACCGTAGATATCTCTCTTACCGATAATATTTGACGTCTCGGTTATAATCGTTCCGTCGTAGGCTTTCTCAAGAGTCTCAAAATTAACCGCTACAACCAACGCGCCGTTTGCAGATTTGCGCATTTCACCCCGCGAAAGAATGTCTCCGTTGGCCGCATTTTTTTGGGATTTTCCGATAAATTCAAACTCTTCGCCGCCAATGCGCACTATGGTACGGAATTTTCCGTCTTCAAAGAAGTCGACGTCGAATACGCATTTTGCGCCTTCGCCCAGAGGAGACATAAAATTCGTCGAGGTGTATTTTTTCACCAATAAATAAACGGAATTAACCGCAGGCTTGCGGTCTTCGGGGCAAAGCTGCAAAGCTTTAACGACAATCCGCATTAGCTCGTCGTTAAACGTATGGGCATTGTCGGTAACCTCGACCAAGACCGAAATTCCGTTTTCGGTGGACGAGGTTTTAATAATATCGTGCGACGCGCAGGAAACGCACAAGGACGCCAAGCCCCCCGCCAGCACAATGCGAATCGCAGGGATTATATCGAAAACCGACAAATGCGCTAATTTATTTTTTAATGATTTATAAACACAAATAAATACATCGCAAAATATCGCACAGCAAAACGATTGTCGTCTACTTCCAAGAGCGCAAAAAAAACGTTCGTAAAAATTGAGCAGTTCATGCGGCAAACTTAAAGTTTGTGTTGAACTGGAAAATTTTAATAAACTTGAAAATCCTTAAAAATAGAACCGTTGGAATGTTAACACGGATATTCCGACAATTTCAAGAAGAAACAATAAACAATATGCAAGCTACATCAAAATCAGGCCCGAAAATATGCAAAAGAAACGAACCTTTAAATAGAGCGATTTTTTAAAGTCAACCATTATTTTCACTTTTTTTTCAATCACAAATAAACACATAACATAATGACATACGGATACATAAGAGTAAGCACAGACAAGCAGTCAACAAAAAACCAGCATTTTGAGATATCAAGATACGCAAAATCGCACGGAATGCACATCGACAGGTGGATTGAAGAGACGATCAGCTCGAGAAAGCCGCTCAAAGAGCGCAAGCTCGGAAAGCTCGTTGCAAACATGGGAAAAGACGAACTGCTTGTTGTATCCGAGCTTTCCAGATTGGGGCGCAGCATGTTTGAAATAGTGGGCATACTCAACCTCTGCATGCAGAAAGGAATGAAAGTTTACGCAATCAAGGAAAAATACGAACTCGGAAACACTATAAATTCAAAGGTTCTCGCATTCGCATTCGGCCTCGCCGCCGAAATCGAGAGAAGTCTTATTTCCCAACGAACAAAAGAAGCCCTCTTCCGCAAAAAAAGCGAGGGCATACATCTCGGACGACCCAAAGGGCATAAATCGCACCATTTAAAACTAAGCGGGAAGGAAGGCATTATAGAAAACCTGCTGGAAAAACATGTATCAAAAACGAAAATTGCGGCGAGATTTCATGTCGCCCGCAATACCCTTCGCCATTTCATAGACGAAATGCACAACAACCCGCCGCATTATATTAGCCATGCATAATCCGGAAAGCGGCAAATAAAAAGACTTCCCGGAAAGAACGGCAAATCTTTCCCGATTCTTATGCAATTTTGATTGCTGTCCACACATATCCGCGCCTGCCTAATCCAACAGGCAGGCATTTTTTGAATCCATAGAATCGCCCGGAGACTTGAGAGACCCCGTATCCGCGGCCCCGCACTGTTTTGAAGAATACCGCATAAACCGCATGAGGCATGCTTTCGCTACGATTCCCTCCAATCCGCATAGGCCGCGCAAAGAATGGCAATACCGATTCCGCAAAAAAAACGGCTCTTATTATATATAGAGAGATAAAAACCGCAAACACTTTACGGGAATCGCAACCCTCGCCATGAGAGGGTTCGCTACATATCCGAATTATTCATTCAGATCCTCCGAGCGTCTATGCGACAGGGAAATACCCCTGACATCTTGCTTCAAAGCTCGTCCCGGACTTATCCAATCCGAAGCGCAATAGCGAGGCGGCATTTCCCTGACAGGGAAGATATTTCACCCAAGAGAAGAGGATAATTTTTTCCTCAGACATTCGATTTCTCGTATTATTGCGCCAAAGCCTATTTTTCATGAACCCCAAATCACCAACGATATCTCTGTCTTGCGGGTTTTGTCGGCTTCCCAAACTTTCCTGTTCGCGCCAAACTCCAACTTTTTTCCATCGCGCGGAAGAAAGGCTTCCATGATTCGCGCCAAATCCGCCGGCGCGGCAAACTTAGCCAATGCGGCCGCATGTGAGACCGCTTGCAGGCAAAGGCAAATTCCCCCCGCAATGCGGCAAATCCGCCCGCCAAAAGGCGGCGACTCACCAGCCAATCCTGCAAAAGCAGGGAAAATCCCGCCAAAATGGGGATACTCGGACTCGAACCGAGGACCCCCTGTGTGTGATACAGATGCTCTAACCAACTGAGCTATATCCCCTTTTGGCGCGGTTTCGGCCGCCTCGAAAGGCGCGCCGGCGCGTTTGTAAAAGAATTTTCAAATCACGGAGAGGATGAGATTCGAACTCACGGTAGGGGTATTAGCCCCTACACCGGTTTAGCAAACCAGCGCGATCGGCCACTCCGCCACCTCTCCTGATTTGAAGGTTTTAATCAAACACAATTCGCGCCTGGGGCAAGAAAAAAATTTTCCCGCACTTCCGTTTTAACCTCAGCGCGAAAAAAATCCTTCCTGAGCCTCCAGACTCCCCGTCCGACTTTTTCTCGCGGCCCCATTGGCCAGCTCGCCCGATAAAATCGGAATCCGTCCCCACCTCCCCCCGAGGCGTTCGCCAATTCTCCGCAATGCCGGAAGTTTTTCAAATCCCCGTTTCCGCGGAAAATTTCCATCTGAATCCGGGAATCGCGCGCGCCGCAATCTCCCCCTATCCGCCGCATTGAAACGCCGCCATTCCCCGCTTTCCGCCCGGTGCGCCGCCCCAGCCTCTCAAAAAATCCTGATAAGAAACGCCGCGGGCAACTGCCGCCGGCGGCAAGCGCACTCCATTCCCATTCCAAAAAAATTTTGCCGCGCCGCAAAAAAACAGCAGAGACCCAACGCGCCAGACCCGTTTTACCATATCGTGAAAACCGCCCGCCGACACTATCCCCCGCGCGAGATATAGCCAAGCATCGCGCGCGCCCGCTTTGACGGAAAACATTTCCGTTCATGGCGGCGGAAGCGCGGAAGACGCCGCGGCGCGCCGGCGCAAATCCTCCCAAGCCCAAAGAACGCACCAGACAAGGCATCAATCCAAACGCATGACGGCGCGAAGGGCGCATACGGCCGTAATACAGCCGTCAGGAGGCCGCCGGAAGAACGGGCCGCCCAAATTTTACGCTTTTCTATTGAACACTTTCTCCCAGGCGATTACTAAATTGGCAAGAGATGAATATTTTTACGAAACTTGCGCTCTTTATGCCTGTGTTTTGTCTCTGGGCATGGGCGTTTATAGTCGAGCCGTACATGATTATCGACGTGGAGGAGGTCCCGATGAAAATCCCCGGCTGGGACTCCAGGCTCGACGGGCTGAAAGTCGCCGTCGTCGGGGACATTCACGCGGGAAGGCCGTTTTTCGAGGACTGGAGGGTGCGCAGAATCGTCGAAAAAACAAATTCGCTAAAACCGGACATCGTCCTGCTCGTCGGCGACTACGTAAACGGCGGCTGGTACCAGAGCGCGATGGACCTCAAAAAGCTCGGCGGGTATCTGGCGGAGATAAAGGCCCCCCTCGGCGTATACGCGATTCTCGGCAACCACGACTACCTGTACGGCGCGGGCGAAATCCGCAAGATGATAAACTCGACCGGAATAAAGCTCCTGGAAAACTCCTGCGCGAAAGTCAAAGCCCCCGGCGGAGACTTCTATGTAAGCGGCATAGCCGACCCCCTGTCGGCTGACTACTCGTACTCGCAGGCGCTCGCGGGGACGGGGAAAAACGCGCCGGTGATATTTTTGTCGCACACTCCGGACGTTTTCAGGGAAATACCGAGCGAAGTCGGGGTGACGTTCTCCGGGCACACGCACGGAGGACAGGTGCGCCTGCCGTTCATCGGAGCGCTGTTTTCAAACACTTTCAGGGGCGACAAGCTCGTGGAGGGCGAGTACCGCCGCGACGGCAAGACGATCTTCGTCACCCGCGGGCTCGGCACCAGCCGCATTCCCGCGCGCTTCATGTGCACGCCCGCAATAACCCTTGTCTCGATGGAAAGAGACACCCGACAATCCGCAGCACAAACAGAAAAAACACCAGACAAAAGCAAGGACATATTATGAAAAAACTATTGGCCCTCGCGTCGGCGGCCCTTGCCGTCTCTGCGGCATTCGGCATTCAGCGAGAATATTTTGTCGGCGTCGAGTACGACAAAATCAGCGAAATGCCGGTCAATCACGGATCGAAATATTACGACAATGTCATAAAAAACAAATATCTCTGGGAGCTGACGTTCGACGAATGGTTCAACGGCCCCCATTTTTCGGGCGGCTGGATAGGCATGCGCAGGAAGCTCGAAAACCGCGGCTTCGTGCCCGTGATAACCTACCTCGGGAACTTCGCCTCGAACCCAGTGGGCGGCAACCACAGGAGCGCCACAAACACCTCGGCCGTGCACATCGGATACGGCGTAGACCTCGCGGAGGCCATGCAGATCCCGGAACTCAAGGGCTGGCAGTTTATAAACGCGTGGTCGTGGCGCTTCGGAAACTCGCTGACAAAGGAATACATCGGCAACACCTTCAACGTCCAGCAGAACTACGGGGGCCAATCCATGCTGCTCTCGTCGCTCTATCTCTCGTACAATTCGGAGATACTCGACGGCGACTACAAGATAATGCTGAAGTTCGGAAGGATAGCCGCCGGCGACAACTTCATGACAAAGCCCATCTACTGGATGTACCAGAACAACGCCTTTGACGGAAATCCCGTCGGGGCCTTCAACCAGACGAGGCTCTCCGCCTATCCCGGCTCCACCTGGGGGGCGATGGCGCAGATTTCGGATTCCGATGGCAGGTACCTCAAAGCGGGCGTCTACCAGATAAACACCGCGCGGCAGGACTCCCTCGGAATGCACGGGCTCGACTGGTCGTTCGACGGCGACGGGGTAAACTCCAACTACGAAATCGGCTGGAACATAAACCACGACGGCAGCGGGAAGTCGCCCGGCAACATATCCGCGGGCATAATTGCGAGCTGGTACGGCGCGCCGCACCGCGACAACCCGGCGGCCTCCTCGCCCTTCAACTGCACCATATACTTCCAGGCCGACTACATGATCTGGAACATGGGCTATATAAAGAGGGGCGAGCCCTACTACATCGAAAGGGAAAGCGAAAAATACCGCGACCTGCGCGGGATCATACTGTGGGGCGTCTTCCAGTACGACCCGTACGAAAACCTCGCCTACATGCCGTACTTCGCAAACGGGGGGCTGCTGTTCAACGCGCCGTTCGAGTCGCGCGCGGACGACGTGATATGCTTCGGCGTGGCTTACGGCAAATATTCCGACAAGCTGACGACCTCCGAGAGGAATTCCTACGAAATGGTGTTTGAGCTCAACTACAAATACCAGATAAACAGGTTCGCCTTCGTGCAGCCGAACGTGCAGTTTGTCCTCAACCCGTGCGGCGGCAAATACTCCGACGCCCTGGTGCTCGGAATGCAGTACGGGATTTCATTCTGAGTTTTGGGGGCGGGCGCTCCCCGGCATGTGATTTTGACAAAAAAGTTTGAGGAGCCGCCAAAACCCGCAGAAAGCCGCCAAAACAGAAAGGCTGCGCGGCAGTTTGTTCGGGGGATTGGTTTGAGGAAGAAACCGCCGCCCGGGCCGGTAATCTGCAAAAAAAATCGAACGTTTGAGGGGAAAACAGGGCTTGGCGGAGAAAATAATATCGACCGCTTGGCAAGGCGGGCTGCCCGTGATCGCGTTCTGAGAGACGCGTGAATATATCCAAATATCAAACCTTTTTCCCTCAAACGTTCGATTATTCTCCTCAACCCCTGCGGCGCGATAAACATGGAGTTTTTTGGGAGCGGGATGTATCTTGTGATTTTGGAAAAATGAAGCGGGATTTGGGAAAAAAGTTTCCGTAAGGAACGCCGCAAGGGCGTTTTTTCACACCGAGCGCGTGATCGCGGGCTGGACGCCAAAACTCGGAGCGGGGCGAAAACATTGCCAAATTTTGCTTCATTTGCCGGTGCCGGCGCAAAAAGTTTCCAAACTCAAATCCGGCCGGCGGCTCCGCCACAAAACCTTTAAATTCCCGCAATTTCCCATTATTTCCCGGCATTTCCCGTTTCCAGCCTCATCTTTCAAACACCAGGGGAAGTAAGTTTTGAAGCCGTTCCCAAAACCCGAAAAAAAAGCGAACCCCCAAAGGGGTTCGTTTTTTTACGGGAT
>DBGCYC010000119.1:0-11867 GCA_048390825.1 Candidatus Merdousia sp. | reverse complement strand
TTTCCGCAGTTTCCTACGGTACGAATCCGGTTTTCGCCGTGCCGCTTCTGCGCGACGGCTACGGGGTGGACTCCATGCTCCTTTTCAGATTCATGCTCGCATCATTACTCCTCGCGCCGCTCCAAAAAATCCCCCTCTCTGCGCCGCCAAAAACGGCGTATGCGCATTGCGGATCAAAAAAACAAAATGCCCTTCCGGCGTTTACCCGGCGCAATTTTAGGAATTAAAGGGCGCTTCGGCACATTTCGCGCTACGCCGGCACCCGGAAAGCCGAACGGGTCGCCCCTATATTGCGGCGCGGATTTTCAGGCAGGTCTTTACGAGATTTTCGAGCTCTCCGAGAGGCAGCTGGGTGGCGGAGTCGGAAATCGCATTTTCGGGCGACGGATGGGTCTCTATGAAAACCCCGTCGGCCCCCGCCGCAATCGCGGCCTTCGCTATGAGAGGCGCGTATTTGCGCTCGCCGCCGCTTACACCGTCTCCGCGCCCGGGAAGCTGCGTGGAATGGGTGGCGTCGATTATCACGGGGGTTTGGTTTTCCGACATGATTGCGAGCGCGCGCATGTCCACGACGAGGTTGCCGTAGCCGAAAGAGGAGCCGCGCTCCGTCTGCCAGATTTCCGTAGCCCCCGCCCCGCGCAGTTTGGAGACGACGTATTTCATGTCGTACGGAGACAAAAACTGCCCCTTTTTGACGTTCACCGCGCGCCCGGTTTTTGCGGCGGCGACGAGCAGGTCGGTCTGGCGGCAGAGGAAGGCTGGGATTTGAATGGCGTCGCAGACTTCGGCGACGGCCGCGCACTGCAACGGCTCGTGCACGTCGGTCGTGGCCGGCAGGCCGAATTTTTCCCGCGCCTCGGCGAGGATTTCCAACCCCTCGACCATTCCGGGGCCGCGCGGGCTGCTTATGCTCGTGCGGTTGGCCTTGTCGAAGCTGCCCTTGAAGACGACTTCAAGGCTTCCGGCGTATTTTGCGGCTATCCGCGCGACCTCCCCCGCGACTTCAAGGGCGAGCGGGCGGGACTCCAACGAGCACGGGCCCGCTATGAGCAGCATTTTGCCGGAATTTTTGCCGAATATCATTTTCCGTCCGCCAAAGCCTTTTTGAGAGCCTCCGCGACGAACGCGCAAAACAGCGGGTGCGGCTTGGAGGGTTTGGACTGAAATTCCGGGTGGAACTGCACGCCGACCATCCACGGGTGGTCCCTGACTTCCACGATTTCCACGAGATTGCGCTTGGGGTTCAGCCCCGCGACCATTAGCCCCGCGTCCTCGAGCCGCTTGCGATAGGCGTTGTTGTACTCGAAGCGATGGCGGTGGCGCTCGCGCACGGAGTTCTGCCCGTACGCCGAATGCGCCCTCGAGCCCCCTGCGAGCGCGCACTCGTAGGAGCCGAGCCTCATCGTCGCGCCCTTGTCAACGATGTCCTTCTGGTCGTCCATTATGGTGATGACGGGGTAGAGCGTGCTCTCGTTAAATTCCGCGCTGTTGGCGCCTTCGAGGCCGAGAACGTCGCGCGCGTACTCTATGACGGCTATCTGCATTCCGAGGCATATTCCGAAGTACGGGATTTTGTTTTCGCGCGCGTATTTTGCGGCAAGTATCTTGCCCTCGATGCCCCTGTCTCCGAAGCCCCCGGGTATGAGTATGCCGTCGACGCCGGACAGGTGCCTGTCCGCGCCGTCGCGCTCCACGTCCTCGGAGTCCACGCGGATGATTTTCACGGAGCAGTCGTTGCCGACCCCTGCGTGCGCGAGCGACTCGTAAATTGACTTGTAGGCGTCCTGCAAGTCGATGTACTTGCCGACGACGGCGATTTTGACCTCCCCGCCCTTCGGCGACACGAGCCTGCGGACTATGGAAGCCCATTCCGACATGTCGCTTTCGGGCGCGTCGATTCCAAGCTTGTCGACGACGAGCCTGTCCATGCCCTCCTCCGCGAGCATCAGCGGAAGCTCGTATATCGAGCGCTTCACGTCCATCTCCTCGATTACGGCCTTCTGCTCGACATTGCAGAACAGCGAGAGCTTTTGGCGCATGTCGTCGGTCATGGGCTGCTCGGTGCGGCAGACGAGAATGTCGGGCTGTATGCCGATTTCGCGCAGTTTCGCAACGCTCTGCTGCGAAGGCTTCGTCTTGAGCTCGCCCGCGGCTTTGAGGTACGGAAGGAGCGTGACGTGTATGAAGAGAGTGTTTTCCCTGCCGACTTCGAGCGAGAACTGGCGCAGGGCTTCCAGGAACGGCAGGCCCTCGATGTCGCCGACGGTTCCGCCGATTTCCGTGATGAGCACGTCCACGCCCTCGCCCGCGGCGTAGAGGCGCGCCTTGATTTCGTTCGTAACGTGCGGGATCACCTGCACGGTCTTGCCGAGGTAGTCGCCCCTCCTCTCCTTCTGGAGGACGTGCTCGTATATCTGCCCGGAGGTAAGGTTGTTGAATTTGCTGAGCTTGCAGTGGGTGAAGCGCTCGTAGTGGCCGAGGTCGAGGTCGGTTTCCGCGCCGTCGTCGAGGACATAGACCTCGCCGTGCTGGAACGGGCTCATCGTGCCGGGGTCCACGTTGAGGTAGGGATCGAACTTCTGTATCCTGACGTTGAGTTTTCTGGTCTCGAGAAGCGCCCCAAGCGCCCCCGACGTCAGCCCCTTGCCCAACGACGAAACTACGCCGCCTGTGATAAATATATATTTCATTTCGGGGCCAATTTTAAAACGCAAAACGGCCCCGCTTGGCAACACTATTCAGCGCGCCCCGCTAAAAAAAAGCCGCCCTGAACGGGCGGCGGGGGAACGGGCGGGCTCAAATCGAGCGGCAGTCGTCCTCGTCCTTGACCGCGTAGCCGGAATCCTGCCTGTCGTGGTTTATGTGGTTCTTTTTGGCGTACGCCTGGTAGAAGTCGTCCGCGCTCATTCCGAGCGTCTGGGCGAGCGACACTATAAAGTGCAGCATGTCGACCACCTCGACGCGCGCGTTCTGCGGGTCGAACTTCTGGTACTTTGCCCACCACTTCCACGGCACGGAATCCACGAGCTCGGCGTTTTCCTGCCCGAGCGCGCGGCTGTAATTCAGAACCCACTTCACGCGCTCGCCGTCGGTCATGGCGGCGGTGTCGACGCCTATGCGCCTGTTGAGTTCGTACTGCATCTTGAATATTTCTTCGAGCTTGTCCATTTTGCCTGGAATTTTCGTATGTTTTTTTCGCTTGCGGAAAGTTTCGCTATTTCGCGGGATCCGGCGCGCCGCGGGTCTGCCCCGATCCGCGCACCTTGTACTTGTACGAGCACAGCTCCCTTAGCCCCATGGGGCCGCGCGCGTGGAGCTTGTCGGTTGAAATTCCTATCTCCGCCCCGAGGCCGAACTCGCACCCGTCGGTGAAGCGCGTCGAGGCGTTCCAGTAGACGGTCGCCGAGTCCGCGAGGTTCATGAATTTTTCCGCGTTTTGCGCGTTTTCGGTGACGATGAGATCCGAGTGGCCGGAGCCGTACCTGTTCACGAAGTCCGCGGCCTCCTCCACGGAGCCGGCGAGGGCCACCGAGATTATAAGGTCGACGTATTCGGTCGAAAAGTCCTCTTCGGCCGCCGCCTTGCAGGGGATCGCGGCCTCGTCGAGGATCTTTTTGGCGGGCGGCGACGCGCGCAGCTCAACGCCGAGCTCCGCGAGGCGCCCGGCCACGGGCGGCAGCAGCTTCCGCGCCGCGGCCGAGTGCACCAGCAGGTTTTCGGCCGCGTTGCAGACGCTTGGGCGCTGGCACTTGGCGTCGACGGTCAAAATCCGCGCGAGATCCGGGTCGGCAAACTCGTCGAGAAACACCGTGCACACGCCCTTGTAGTGCTTTATCACGGGAATGGAGGAATTCTGCACGACGTGCCTTATGAGCCCCTCCCCGCCGCGCGGGATTATGCAGTGCACGTATTCGTCGAGCTTCAGGAGCTCCCCGAGGGCGGCGCGGTCGGAAGTGGGTATCATCTGGACGCAGTCGGGGTTCAGCCCGGACTCTCCGAGCGCGCGGCCGACGAGGGCGGCGAGCGCCGAATTGGTTCCGAAAGCCTCGCTGCCGCCGCGCAGGATCGCGGCGTTGCCGCTTTTCAGGCAGAGGGCGGCGCAGTCCACCGTGACGTTCGGGCGGCTTTCGTAAATTATGCCTATGACGCCTATCGGCGTGCGGACTTTTTCTATTTTCAGCCCGTTGGGGCGCGTGCGGGATTCGATGACCTCCCCCACGGGGTCGGGGAGCGAGGCGACCTGCCTCACGCCGTCGGCCATCGCGGCGATTTTCCTCCCGTCGAGCGACAGGCGCTCGAGCATGAGCTTGGAAAGCCCGGACTTTTCGGCCTTTTCAAGGTCGCGGGCGTTGGCTTCTTCGAGGGCCGCAACGCCCTCCAAAAGCAGTTCGGCGAGCCGTTCAAGGGCCGCGTTTTTGAGCCGCTCGGGCGCGGCGGCGAGCTCCAGAGAGGCCGCGCGCGCCCTTTTTGCTATTTCGAGCACGGTTGACGCCATATTCAGATCTCCGATATTTTTCTGACGTATTCCGCGCGGCGGAGGATTTCCCCGAGCCCAGCCTCCTCAAGTTTGTCGGAAGAAAAGGACTCGACCGTCATGGAGGCCGCCGCCGCCGCCGTGACCATGGCTTCCCTTATCTGCCGGAAGCCCGTCTGCCCGCGGCTTGCGAGCACGCCCGCGAGCGCCCCCGCGAAGGTGTCGCCGGCGCCCGTAGGGTCGCGCAGCTCGCGCACGGGATAGGCGGGCACGGCGAAAAATCCGTCGGGGTGGAAGAGCATCGCCCCGTATTCGCCCGCCTTCACTATCGCCGACTTCGCCCCCATGCGCAGCAGCTCTTCGCCCGCGCGTATGATATTGCGCTCTCCCGAGAGCTTCTTGGCCTCGGAATCGTTCACGACGAAGATGTCGGCCCTCTTGACGAGCTCCCTGAGCGGCGAGTTCGCAATTTCTATCCACAGATCCATCGTGTCGAGGATCACGAACGGGTCGGACTTCATCGAGTCGAGCGCGCACTTCTGCACGTCCGGGCCGATGTTGCCCAGCAGCAGGAATTCCGCGCTCCGCGAAGATTCGCCGAGCTTGGGGACGTAGTTTTCATAGACGTTTACGCGCGTCTCGAGGCTCTCGCGGCTGCTGAAATTGTCGTGGTACATGCCGCTCCAGAAAAACGTCTCCCCGGCCGGGTCGACCTCTATGTCGGACACGTCCGTCCCGCGCCGCGCGAGCCTGGCCATGTCGGAGTCTTTGAAATCCCCCCCGACTATCCCGCAGACGGAGGTCGGGGCGAAAAACGACGACGCGAGCGCCGCGTACGACGCCGAGCCCCCGAGCGCCCATTCCACCGAATCGACAGGCGTCCTGATATTGTCGTAGGCCACGGAGCCCACTATGAGAAGGCGGTTTTCCATACCCTACATTCCGGCGATTACGGCCGTCGCAAATTCGGAGCACCTGACCTCTTTGGCGCCCTCTATGAGCCGCGCGAGGTCGTAGGTGACGGTCCTGGCCTTTATTGCGTTCTCGATCCCGGAGATCACGAGGTCGGCGGCCTCGTTCCAGCCGAGGTAGCGGAACATCATCTCGCCGGAGAGGATCACCGAGCCCGGGTTTACCTTGTCGAGATTCGCGTACTTGGGGGCGGTGCCGTGGGTCGCCTCGAAAATAGCGTGCCCGGTGGTGTAGTTGATGTTGCCGCCGGGGGCGATGCCTATGCCGCCCACCTGCGCCGCGAGCGCGTCGGAGATGTAGTCTCCGTTGAGGTTGAGGGTGGCCACCACGTCGTACTCGGCGGGGCGGGTGAGAATCTGCTGCAAAAAGGCGTCGGCGATGACGTCTTTGACGACTATCCCGCAGGGCAGCCTGCACCACGGGCCGCCGTCGATTTCAACCGCGCCGAACTCCTCCTTCGCCACCTTGTAGCCCCAGTCGCGGAAGGCGCCTTCGGTGAACTTCATTATGTTGCCCTTGTGCACGAGCGTGACGCTCTTCCTGCCCTGGGAAATCGCGTACTCTATGGCGGACTTCACGAGCCGCGCAGTGCCCTCCTGGGAGACGGGCTTTATCCCGATTCCGCAGGATTCGGGGAAGCGGATTTTTGCGAACTTGTCGGGAAATTCCGCCTTCAAAAAGGCCTTGAGTTTTTCGGCGCCCCCGGAACCGCGCTCGAATTCTATGCCCGCGTAGATGTCCTCGGTGTTTTCGCGGAATATCACCATGTCCACGAGGTCGGGGCGCTTTACGGGGCTGTCGACGCCGCTGAAATAGCGCACGGGGCGCTGGCACACGTAGAGGTCGAGCTCCTGCCGCAGCGCGACGTTCAGCGACCTTATGCCGCCGCCGATGGGGGTGGTGAGGGGGCCCTTGATGCCCACGAGGTACTCTTTGAACGCGTCGAGGGTTTCCTTCGGCAGCCAGCTGCCGGTCTTGTCAAAGGCCTTCTGCCCCGCCAGAACCTCAATCCAGGCGATTTTCCGCGAGCCCCCGTAGGCCTTTTCGACCGCCGCGTCGAACACGCGCGCGGAGGCCCTCCAAATGTCGGGGCCTATGCCGTCGCCCTCGATAAAGGGGATTGCGGGATTGGAGGGCACGTTCAGCCCGCCGTCGCGGACAGTGATTTTTTCTCCTTGTATGCTCATCTATGCGGTAATGCGTTCGTTGTTGGAATTTTCCCCCAATCCAACACGATTTGCCGCGGTTGTCAACCCGTCAGTGCGGAAGGCCGCGGGGCGGCCCCGGCGGGAGATTTGCGGAGGGCATTTTTTATGTTGCATTTGCGGCGTTCGGGCGTAAAGTGAACAATTCACTTATTAATAATATAAGGAGGCTCCCTTGAGAGAAGACTATCTTAAACAGGCGCAGAAAATCATTTCCGACCCGAACATTCTGATAAACGTCGTCTCGCGCCGCGTAAAACAGCTTAAATACGGCGCGCGCCCGACGGTGGAATCGCTCGAAAAGCTCTCGCTCGAAGACATCGCGCTCCTGGAGGTCATCAGGGGCAACATAAAGTACGAACTCTACGAGGCCCCGCAGGAAACCGAAGACTGACGCGCGCGCCAGGGGGGCGGGCTTTCCCGCCCCTTTGAACGCACAGCGCCGCAACTGCCCGCGCGGAACCGAAAGCCTCGCGGTTTTTTTATCGCAATGCCCGGAAAAAAAGACGACAGATTCTCGGAGATCCGCAACCGCAAGGCCGGGCGGGAATACTTTGTCGGCGAGACTTTCGAGGCGGGAATCGCGCTGACCGGCACCGAGATAAAGAGCCTGCGCGCCGGAAGGGCGCAGATAAACGACGCCTTCGTGCGCGTGGACGGCGGGGAGGCCGTGATGTACCAGTCGCACATCTCGGAGTACGACTTCGGCAACATAAACAACCACAACCCCGCGCGCCCGCGGAAGCTGCTTCTTCACAAGAGGGAAATCCTGAAGCTCAAATCGGCGACGGATTCCGGCGGAGCCGCGATAATCCCGCTGAAAATATATTTTAAAAAGGCGCTCGCCAAAGTCCTGATTGCGCTCTGCACCGGCAAGAAGCTCTACGACAAGCGCGAGGACATAAAAAAGCGCGAAGCCGCCCGGGAAGCCGCGCGCGCCCTCAATTCCAGGCGCCGGTAGCCCGCCCCGGCGCGGAGGCACGCATGAACCCGCCAATTCTGCACGTCATTTTGCACAGCCCGAAAATCCCGCAGAACACGGGAAACATCGGGAGAATGTGCGCGGTGCTCGGGGCGCGCCTGCACCTCGTCCACCCGCTCGGCTTCTCCATAACCGACGCGAAGCTCAGGCGCAGCGGAATGGACTACTGGAAGAGCCTCGACGTCGTGCACCACGCCGACTGGGAGGCTTTCAAACGCTCGCCGCTGGCGCCTCCGGCGGACAGGATATGGCTCTTTACGACGAAGTCGCGCACATGCTTCTGGGAGGCCCGGTACGCGCGCGGCGACGGGCTGCTCTTCGGCTCGGAAGACTGCGGCTGCCCCGAGGGCGTCCACGCGGACGCCGCAGGAAGGCGCGTGAAAATCCCCCATTTGGCGGAAACCCTGCGCTCGCTCAACCTTTCGACCTCCGCCGGGATAGCCGCCTACGAGGCCGCCCGCCAGATACTGGCGTCGGAGGCCGGGAAGCTCGAATTCGGGGAAAATTTTTTCTGATTCGGGGGGAGTCCGCGGGCGCGACGCGGGAGGAATTTAACCGTTAAACAACTCCCGCCGCCGTTTTGCTTGACCGCCGCCGGCCGGATTTTAAATTTCGTGAAAGAAAAATGTCCGAATCAAGCATAATAAAAGACTTCAAAAAACTCCTCGGCGCGGGAAACGTGCTCGACGCCGAAGCGGACAGGCTGTCCTACGCCTACGATTCCGCGGTGCTGCCGCAAAAGGCGCCGGCCGCCGCCCTCATGCCCGAGAGGGCGGAGCAGATAGGCGAGATCGCCGCCCTGTGCTTTAAAAACTCCATACCCATGACGGTCAGGGGCTCGGGAACCAACCTGTCGGGCGGGACGATACCCGATTCGGAGGAATCGGTCGTGATCCTGACGCAAAAGCTCAACCGCGTGCTCGAAATAAACCAGGAGGATCTCTACGCCGTCGTCGAGCCGGGGGTCGTCACTGCGAATTTTGCGGCCGACGCCGCCGCGCGCGGGCTCTTCTACCCGCCGGATCCGGGGTCGCAGGCGGTCTCCACCATAGGCGGCAACATAGCCGAAAACGCCGGGGGGCTGCGCGGGCTCAAATACGGCGTGACGAAAGACTACGTAATGGGGCTCGAGTTTTTCGACTCCGCCGGCTCGCTCGTCAAGACGGGCTCGCGCACCGTCAAGTGCGCGACCGGCTTCAACCTCGCGGGCCTCATTACGGGCTCCGAGGGGGCGTTCGGGATAATTTCAAAGGCGATTTTGAAGCTCGTCCCCCCGCCGAAAACCTCAAAGGCCATGACGGCCTCGTTCGGCGACGTGCGCGCGGCGGCCGGCGCCGTCGCCGAAATAATAGCCTCGCACGTGCTGCCGTGCACCCTCGAATTCATGGATTCCGTGACGGTGAACATGGTCGAGGACGACGCAAAAATCGGCCTCCCGCGCGGCGCGGCCGCGATGCTTCTGATAGAGGTGGACGGCCACCCCGCGCAGGTCGCGGACGACGCGGAAACCGTCGAGCGCATACTGCGCGCGCAGGGCGCGTGCGGAATATCCGTCGCCCGCGACGACGCCGAAAAGCGCAAAATCTGGGAGGCGCGCCGCAGAGCCCTGCCCGCGCTCGCCCGCCGCCGCCCGACCATCGTCCTGGAAGACGCCACCGTGCCGCGCTCGAAAATCCCCGACATGGTCTCCTGCATCGGCGAAATCGCGGAAAAGTACAGGCTTCTCATCGGGACTTTCGGGCACGCGGGCGACGGCAACCTGCACCCGTCGATACTCTGCGACAGGCGCGACCCCGAAGAGTTCGCGCGCGTGGAGGGCGCGATAGACGAGCTCTTCCGCCGGACGGTCGAAATGGGCGGAACGCTCTCGGGCGAGCACGGGACGGGGACGGCCAAGTCCAAATGGCTCGGGCTCGAAACGTCCAAAGGCACGCTCGAATACTGCCGCGCCCTCCGGCGGGCCGCCGACCCGAAGGGGCTCCTCAACCCGTCGAAAGTGGTGGCATACTGACATGGACAGGCTCGCAAAACTCGCGGAGGAGACCGCAAAGCTTGACGGCATGCTTTCGGCGTGCATGAAGTGCGGTACATGCCAGTCGGTCTGCCCGGTCTTCGCGGAGTCGATGAGGGAGTCCGACGTGGCGCGCGGCAAGCTCTCGCTGCTCGCGGATTTGGCGGGAAAGATAACGTATGACGCCGCGGGCGTGCGCGAAAGGCTCGACAGGTGCCTGCTGTGCGGCTCGTGCCAGGCCGCGTGCCCGTCCGGAGTGGACATTCTCGGCGCGTTTTTGAGAGCGCGGGAAATCTCCGCAAAATACCTCGGGCTGTCCCCCGTGAAAAAGCTGGTCTTCCGCGCGATGCTCTGCAACCCGCGGCTCTTTTCGCTCCTGGCGGAGATTTCCGCGCCTTTCAGGGGGCTTGTGATGCGCAGGCAGAACGACGCCCCAAAAACAATGCGCGCGCCCATGCTCTCCCCGTTCGTCGGCGACAGGCGCCTGCCGGAGCTCCCGCCCGAAACCGCGCGCCAAAAGTTCGGGGACTTCGACTCCCCCGCCGGCAAAAGCGGCCTGAAAGTCCTATTCTTCGCGGGCTGCATGGGCGACAAAGTCTACCCGAACGTCACGGAGGCGTGCCTGAAAATTTTCCGCAGGCGCGGGGTCGGCGTCCGAATGCCGTCGAACCTCGCGTGCTGCGGCATACCGGCCCTCGCCTCGGGCGACGCGGAATCCTTCAAAAAAATGCTCTCCTACAATCTCTCGAAGCTGGAGGGCGAAAAGTTCGACTACATAGTCACGGCGTGCGCGTCGTGCACGGAAACAATAGAGAAATTCTGGCCGCAATACGCCGAGGGCCGCCAGGGGGAAGAAGCCGCGCGCATAGCCGCAAAAACCCTCGACATCTCCGCGTTCGTAGTCGACGTCCTCGGGCTGGGGCCGGCAAAGGCCCCGGCGGCGCGGAGGGAAAAGGTGACATACCACGACTCCTGCCATCTGGCGAAATCGCTCGGGGTGCGGAGCCAGCCCAGAAGGCTCGTCGGCGCCAACCCGGAATGCGAGCTCGTCGAAATGCGCGAGGCCGACAGGTGCTGCGGGTGCGGCGGCAGCTTCACGCTCACCCACTACGGACTCTCCAGGAAAATCGGGGAGCGCAAGCGGGCGAACATAGCCGCCAGCGGCGCGGAAACCGTGGCGTGCGGGTGCCCGGCGTGCATGATGCAGATTTCAAACATGCTCGCGCTCAACGGCGATAACGTGAAAGTCGAGCACGTGGCGGAAATTTACGCGCGCGCCCTCGGCGATTAGCCGCGGGAACGGGAGAGGCAGGGGGCTGAAATCTGCGGGAAGGATACTATATTATTCAATACTTGACATATATCAAAAATTGAATAATCTGCATTATATCAAAAACAGGCAAACAGTCGTCTGCGGTTTTAGTTTTCAATCCCCTCAACCCCGAATACCATGCCATCTTCGTCCAAAATTCTCCCGTTCTGCGCCGCAATCCTGTGGATTTTGCCGTTATCCTCACAGGCTGTAGACATAGAAGGCACGTTCACGTCAGAATCGACTCTTCCCGCGGACGTTTCCTCCCCCTCTTTTTATACTTTAAACGGCGAGACGTATACGGGCGAAATCGACGCAGACACGAACCTTACGGTAAACGGCCTCCTCTCGTCGGTACCATCGTCGCACATAATTGCGTATGCAACGTCCTCGATTACCGCCGGCAATTTCACATACAATCTGGAATTGCCCGCAAGTTTTTGGAGCAAGAACGCACTTGAAATTTACACCCCCCATACCTTCTCGGTACAGAATTTTACCTTGAATCTGCGCGAGTCCGGCACCATGCACCCAAATCTTGTATTTTATACGGGCTCCGATTCCACATTGAAGATACGCGGGGACTTTCTCTTTTCCGACACGCGGAGCTCGACGAATTGGTACCAGACGAGACTGACTTTTAACGACAAGGGGAATTTTGAGGTAGACGGCAATTTTAAAATAGATTCCAAAATATCCAATCCACAGGGAAATGCATTAGACGGGATAAATTTTGAAGTGCAATCCCGTACATTTACGGTTGGCGGGGTGTTGTCGCTGGTCAATTCCAATTCGCACAACAGCGTTTTCAGGGTTACATCGTCGTCCTCCGGCACCTTCACCCGCACATTGGGCGGCTTGCAGGTTGCCCAAAAGGGCATGATACAGCTTGCGGGCAACGCCGAGGCCAA
>DBGCYC010000118.1:0-12953 GCA_048390825.1 Candidatus Merdousia sp. | reverse complement strand
AGTGGCGGCCCCACTTAAAACGGAGCATCAGCGGTAGTTTCACACGCCCCGTGCCAAAAGCATTCGCCAAATCCGCAAGCGGAAATTGCCAATCCCCTCCCAATCGCCCTTTGTTTCCGCGTTTAGGTTAGGTTCAGGCGAGTATAGAAAAACCCCCGGGCGCGTCAGGCGCGGGCGGAGGCATTTTCAGATGCTCCGCCCCCGAAGGACTTGTGTTCGTCGGATTCGTAGTCGGAGGATATTTCGCCGTCGCGGTAACGCATTTTTATGTACTCGCGGGGGGCGGGGCCGACGTAGACCTGGCGCGGCCTGATTATTTTGCCCTTGGGGTTGGAGGCGACTTCGCGCCAGTGGGCGATCCAGCCGGGCATTCTGCCGATGGCGAACATGACGGTGAACATGTCCAGCGGCATACCGATGGCTTTGAGAATAATGCCGCTGTAGAAATCGACGTTTGGGTAGAGGTTGCGCTCGACGAAATAGCTGTCGCTGCGCGCCTTTTCTTCGAGCCTCTGGGCGATGTCGAGCAGGGGATCCTTGAGCTTTACGATTTTCAGGACGCGTTCGGCGGCTTCGCGCAGGATTATTGCGCGCGGGTCGTAGGTTTTGTAGAGGCGGTGGCCGAAGCCCATGAGCTTTGTTTCGCCCCTTTTGGCGCGCTCTATAAATTCCGAGCCGTCGTCGCCGGACTTGTGGATTTCCTCCATCATCTGTATGACGCGCATGTTTGCGCCGCCGTGCAGGGGGCCCCAGAGGGCGCAGACGCCCGCGGACACCGAGGCGAAGAGGTTGGCGCCGGAGCTTGCGACCATGCGCACGGTGGAGGTGGAGCAGTTCTGCTCGTGGTCGGCGTGCAGGAGTAGTATGAGGTCGAGCGCCTTGGTGATGTCGTCGTGCGGGTAGTATTCGTGGTACGGCTCGGTGAACATCATGTGCAGGAAGTTCTGGCTGTACCCGAGGTCGCGCTTGGGGTAGATGAGCGGCAGGCCGTTTTTCATTCTGTACGCCATTGCGGCTATGGTGCGGACTTTGCTGAGCAGGAGGGCCGCGGCGTCGTCGAAGTGCTCCAAATCCTGCTCGCGCTGGTTGGTCACCATATGCGGATAGTAGCAGCCGACGGAGTTCAGAAGCGATGAGAGAATCGCCATCGGGTGCGCGGTGAACGGGAAGCCGCCGTCGAAAAAGTGCATCATGCCCTCGTGGAGACTCGCGTTGCGCAGAACCTTCTGGGAGAAATTGCTCATCTCCTTGCGCGTGGGGAGGTCGCCGTAGATTATGAGGTAGGCCGTCTCGATAAACGTGGAGTTGGCCGCGATGACCTCTATGGGGATTCCCCTGTAGCTGAGCTTGCCCTTTTCGCCGTCGATGTACGTGATGCTGCTCCTGCACGAGCCCGTGTTGGCGAGGCCCTCGTCGAGCGTGATGTACCCCGTCCTGGAGCGCAGCGTCGAGATGTCCACGGCCTTGTTTCCTTCGGTGCCGCAGACCACGGGGAAGTCGAAGCTCTTTCCGCCGAGGGTTATTACCGCTTTTTCCGATTCGCTCATAGTAATGCCTTTTCCAAAAATTCCAAAGTTTAATAATTCATTTGGCGGGCGGGGGCGCAACAAAAAAAACGGCCGGAGCGCGGCGGCCTCCGGCCGGGAGGAGCGCTATATGTTTTTGCGCGCCTCGCAGGCCGCGCCGATTATCCCCGCGCGGTTCTCGAGCATGGCGACCGCGATGTCGCAGTCGGCCTTGATGTATTTCATGAACTTGTCGCTCTTGGACGCCACCCCGCCGCCTATGGCTATCAGATCCGGCCGGCAGAGGGAGTGCACGTACTGGAGGTACTTGTTGAAGCGCCCCGCCCACTGCTGCCACGAGAGGTCGTGCGACTTTCTCGCGGCGTCGGAGCAGATTTTCTCGGCGGCGACGTATTTTTTCAGCGCCTTGTCGCGCATTCGCAGGTGCCCAAACTCGAGGTTCGGGACGAGCGTGCGGTTGGAAAACATGCTGACGCCTATGCCGGTGCCGACCGTGAGCATCATGAACACGCCGCGGCTGCGGCCGCGGCCGACGCCGAAATTCATCTCCGCGCTCCCGGCGGCGTCTGCGTCGTTTATGACCCAGGCTTCGCACCCGCAGGCCCTGCCGATTTCCTCGGCGAGATTAACGCCGATAAAGTTCTTTCCGCCGAGGTTCGCGGCGGTCTCTATTATCTGGGATCTCACGACTCCGGGAAATCCGCAGCCTATCGGCCCCCTCCATTTGAAGCCTGCGACGATTTCGGATATCGCCGCCACGATGTTGGCGGGGGTGTGCGGGGTCGGGGTCGGGATCCTTATGCGATCGCCCGCAAATTCGCCTTTCGCAACGTCGACGACCGCGCCCTTCACGCCGGAGCCTCCGATGTCGAGCCCTAAAACAAGGTTTTTTCGCATCGGTGGAAATAAACCGCTTTTTTCGGCGCATAACAAGCAAAATTTCGGAATGCCGCAACGGTTTTGAAAAAAATAGCTTGCCAAAAGCCTCTCCCGGTGCGAAACTGCGGGCTTTAAATTCGGTCCTGTAGCTCAGTGGTTAGAGCAGGCGACTCATAATCGCTTGGTCAACGGTTCAAATCCGTTCAGGACCACTTTTTTTTGCGCCCGGTTAGACGGGAGCGCCGGCGGAAGGCCGGGCCGCGCGGGCGCCCCCTCCCGGTCCCGGGCAACGGCGTCCGTCAAAACAGCCTCCGGCAAGGGCAAGGCTGTCTCCCGGGGCCCGGGCGGCGCCGCATGCAAAGGCGTCACTTTCTCGAACGGGGCAGCATTTTTACGGTCGGGCGCGGCGGGCGGTTCCGGTCGGGCGCGAGCGTTTCGTCGCCCTCGAAGTCGGGTATGAAGGCGCGCGGCGCGGGCTGGGCGGCGGGGGATCCGGAGGCTTCCGCCTCGACTGTCATCGAGCGCCTGCCCCGGTTGTAGACCATTCTCGGGCCGGACACGCGGGTGTTGTCCTCCCTGTCGATTACTACGGGATCGTCGGACAGCACGACCATCTCGTCCTCCGGGAATACCTCGGCCGCGCCGCAAGTCGCGCTCTTCATGCCGCTCGAAAGGTTCACGCTTTCGAGAAGGCGGATTTTGGATATGGAGTGGCCGCCGCTCTTGAGCCTGCGCATTTCGACTTCCGCCTTTTGGCACGACACGTCCATGTCGGTGCCTGTGGCCTTAACGTCGCCCTCGAAGAAATAGCGGTCGGAGTCCGCCCCGCCGACGAGCCACTGCTTGTCGCTGGTGACAACCGTCGGTTTTTCCTCGGGGCCCCTGCCGGCCCGCACCTCCTCGAGCCCGAGAGCTTTCGTGGCGGGCAGGAAGATAGTCGGCCTCTTGCCGGGGTTGGCCGGGGATATCAGCAGTTCGACATACCTGTGCGGGACGGACTTTCCGCCGTCGCCGCCGTTGAGCTTCGGGTATATCACGGCGGTTTCGGCCTCGGCCGAATAGCCCTTTTGGGAAATCTTCACGGAGTCCGTCGCGGTTATCTTGCGGACGGAGTCCCCGCCCTTTCCGTCGCGCACGGCCAGCACCTGCATCTTCTCGCAGGACGCCCTTATGTCGTCGGAGGATATGCGGACGTCGCGGTCGAAGTCGAAATTCATGTTCTTATCGCCCTTGACAAATTTCAGGCGCCTGGACTTCACGACAGTCTCCGCGCCCTCCGCGGGCTTCTTCCCTCCCGCCGATATGCCCTCGCGCATTTTCAGAACGACGCGCGAGTCTTTTGCCTCCGGGTCGGCGAACGCGAGCCCCGTGCTCTTTTCTTTCAGAAACACTATGACATCGGCAAACAGCTTCATTCCGCGCTCGGGGTCGGCGAGCGACGCGTTTTCGGAGAGCGCGACCTCGCCCTTGCCCGGAAGGATTTCCATGCGGTCCGCGGCGGCCTCTCCGTTTTCGTTCGACAGCCTCACGTTGCCGCCGCCCTCTATGCGCGACACCTCCGGCCTCCCGCCGCCCCTGGAGGACGACCGCGCCGACAGCGAATCGCAGGACGCCCTGAAAGAGTCGGCGTCCACCTTCACGCCCCCCGCGAAGTCGAAAAAGTTTTCCCCGCCCTCCGTGCGCATTTTTATAGAATCCGCGGATATGGCTATCCTCTCCTCCGCGCCGTCGGAGCCGGTATTGAAAATCACGGCGCGCGCGCGCCCGGATTCCCCCGACAGGGCGCAGAGAGACTTCTTCGCCCTGTCGATTTCAATGGAGCTGCCGGATATTTCCGCGCGGCTGGGAATGTCCGTTATATGGGGGCTGCCGGAAAGAAGCGCCGTCGATTTGTCCGGCAGGATTTTGGCGCTCCCCGCGCGGACGTCCTTGTTTTCGTAAAGCATCTTTATGTTCCCCCCGGCGTCGATTTCGCTCACGCCGGAGCCTCCCGCCCGCTCCTTCGGCGCGACGGCGCGCAGGGCGTCGCACTCGAGCCTCATCTGGGAATTTTCGAGCCTGACGCCCCTGCGGACGTCGAACACATTGCTGTCGCCGCCGCCGAGCATAGAGCCGTACTCCCCGGTTATTCGCGTCCGGGAGTCCCCGCTTTCCCCTCCGCTTCGAGGGGATATGTCAACCGATATGCCCCCGAAAACCTCGACGAATTTTTTTGCGGAATCCCACGTCCATTTCTTCCCGTCGATTTTGAACTCAGGGGCGCGCACGAAGATGTCGGAGTCTCCCGACACGAATTTTTTCACGGGGTCCACCCTCGCGGACGGGCTCGTTATCTCGGCTTTCAGCGCGCCGCCGGGCCCGTCCTCGAAGAGCAGCAGCCTGAAGCTTTCGACGTCTATGCGGGTGTCGCTCTTATAGGACGCCTTTTCGCCGAACAGCTCCCACTCCTTGTCCCCGGTGTTTTCGTTGAAGTTGGGCAGCTCGAAATTCCTGACGGCGCCCGGGAGCATCGTCGTCGTGCGCTGGGCGTAAACCGGCGCCGCAATCGCCAGCGCAAGCGCGAGCACCGCGAACCCCGCCCATGTCTTTGAAGGCGGCATTTTCAAAGGGTTTCAAACATTCTCGAAATCATCGCCGACACGCCCTTTTCCACCTCGGCGGCGTCTTCGGCGAGCATGTAGGCGGGCGTCGAGTAGACGTTTGCGGCCGCGTCCTCGACGAACGACGACGCGGGGCACTCCGCGTGCTTCGCCCCCGCCGCCTCTATCGCGGCGGCTGTCTTTGGGTCGGAGCCTATCGTGAGCTTCACGCCGCCGCCCAGCACCTTTGCGCCGACCACGGGCGATATGCATAGAAACGCGATTTTGCCTCCGCGGGAGCGCATCTGCAAAATCGCCCTTTCCACGGACGGCTCGACCGAGCACCCGGCGCCGTCGTAGGCGAACGTGGAGAGGTTTTTGGCCGCGCCGAAGCCGCCGGGGAACACGAGCATGTCGAAGCGCCCGGCGTCGAAGCGCGAGAGGGGCTCGATTTTCCCCCGGGCGATCCTCGCCGACTCCGCGAGCACCGAGCGCGGCGCGCCGGAATCGCTGCCGTCGAGGTGGTTCACGCAGTCGCTCTGCCGCATGTCCGGCGCGAAGAACGAAACTTCCGCCCCGCCCTTCAAAAGGCACAAGAGGGCTATCACGGCCTCGTGGATTTCCGTGCCGTCGAACACCCCGCAGCCGGAGAGAACCATCGCGGCCCTCGGTTTTTTTGCGCTGTCAGTTTTCATAGCCAATGGCCTTCCGTAGTTTTTATTCTGAAATTTTGAAGTTCAGGCCCCGACAGTCAAGCCGTCGTAGGCTATATGACAATTTTCCGGCAGGGTGCGTTCGATTTTGCCGAAATCTATGTGGGAAGTCGTGTGCGTGAGAAAGGCGCGCTTCGGCGCGAGCCTCCCGACGGCTTCGAGCGCCTCGGAGAGCGTCATGTGCGACGGGTGGGGGGTTAGCCTCAGGCAGTCTATCGCCAGTATGTCGGCGCCCGCGGCGAGTTCCTCGGCGCGCGGGGGCAGCGACTTGCAGTCCGTGTAGTACGCGATTCTCTTCCCCCCGAACTCGAACACCAGCCCGAGAGTTTCGACCGGCCCGTGCGGGAGCCCAACCGAACGGATTTTCAGCCCCCCGCCCATGTCGAGCTCTTCGGGCATGGGCCTCAGGCGGAAGCACGGGTAGCCGCGCTCCCTGGGCCTGTCGCCGAGCGCGTACGGGAACATCGCGCGCACCCGCTCCAGCCCGTACCCGTTGGAGTAGACGTCCAGCGCATTGCCCCCGGCGGCGTCGCAAAACCTGCGGAGGTCGTCCATGCCGGCGATGTGGTCGGCGTGGCCGTGCGTGAGTATGAAGGCGTCGGCGCGCGAAACCGAATTTTTGAGGCATTGCAGCCTGAACTCCGGCCCGGCGTCAATCTGGATCTCCCTGCCGCCCGCGTAGACGTGCGCGCACGAGCGCGTGCGCCAGTTTTTCGGATTTGAGAGGTCTATGCCGCTCGAATCGTAGCCTATGACGGGAACGCCCTGGGAGGTTCCCGTTCCCATGAATACGATTTTCATCGCAAATGGAGGCCCCCTGAACTCCTAAAATTTGATCTCGGCCGGCTTTATCGCCTTGCCGCCCCTGCCGCCGGAGAACGCGCCGACCGAGCCCCTCGCGTCGTCGTCGGCCTCGAGAACCGCCAGCAGCTTTCCGGAGAACGCCCGCATGTAGTTGGAGCTGAAAGGCGTCAGATCGGTCGGGTCGCCGTTGCAGAGGGCGCGCAGCCTCACGTTGCCGTCGGTCGAAAAGTATATTATGTTGTCGGCGCGGGGGCAGAGATTGCCATCCTTGTCGACGACGCTCACCTCCGCAAAGCACAATTCCTCGCCGCCGAATTTCTTTCTGTCGGCCCTGATTTCGAGGCGCGCGGGCTCTCCCGCAGTTTTTACGGTCTTTTCCGCGGCCTTGCCGCCGTCCGCGGAATACGCCACAACCCTGATTTCGCCGGGCTCGTAGACGACGTCCTCCCATATCAGGCGGGACTTCCCGAACCTGCCCGCGCCGCCCTTTTCGCGGATTCCCATGCTCTTTCCGTTGACGAAGAGCTCCGCTTTCGGGTAATTGGTATAGCAGTAGACGGGCGTCTTTTGTCCGACCCTGTCGGGCCAGGTCCAGTGCGGTAGGACGTGCAGGGTCTCGGCCTCCGGCCTCCAGCGCGCGCGGTAGAGGTAGAATCTGTCCTTGGGGAAGCCGCACAGGTCGACTATCCCGAAATACGAGCTCTTGGCGACGAAGTCGCCGTCGTACGGGAACGGCTCTCCGAGGTAGTCGAAGCCCGTCCAGACAAATTCCCCGAGAATGAACGGATTTTCTTCCTGCCCTTTCCATTCCTCCTCCGGAATCTGCGACCACGGCGCGCAGGAGATGTCGTACGAGCTCGCCTGGTAGTCGTGCGACCACGGATTTTTAGTCACCTCTACCGGAAAGTGGTAGACGCCGCGGCTGCTGACGGTCGAAGCCGTCTCGCTGCCGTAGATCGTCGCGCGGGGCTTTTTGTCGTAGCACTCCCTGTAATAGAAAGGCTTGTAGTTGAAACCGACCAGGTCGAGCTCGTCGACAAACCCGTGCTCGACCGCCGGCTTGTTGCGGTCGCAACCCGCCGTCACGGGGCGGGTGGGATCCGCCGCCCGCGCGATGTCCGCGAGGAACTTGGCCGTCTTGCGGCCCTCGGGGACGGTCTGTTCGGGAACTTCGTTGCCGATGCTCCACATCACGACGCACGGATGGTTGCGGTCCCGAAAGATCATGGCCTCCAAATCCTTTTTCGCCCACTTGTCGAAGAGCTTGTTGTAGCCGTTTTCGCACTTGGGCATTTTCCATTCGTCGAACGCCTCCACCTGCACGAGCATACCCATTTCGTCGCAGAGGTCGAGCAGCGCGGGGGACGGCGGATTGTGCGAAGTGCGTATGGCGTTGGCGCCCATGTCCTTCAAAATTTCTATCTGCCTGCGCGCGGCGGAGACGTTGAACGCCGCCCCTATCGGCCCGAGGTCGTGGTGCATGCAGACCCCCTTGAACTGCACGCGCTTTCCGTTGAGCCTGAACCCCCCGTCGCGGTCGTAGGAGATCGAGCGCACGCCGAACTTCGTAAAGTACTCGTCCACAGGCTTTCCGTCCGAGAGCACCTCCGTCTTTGCGGTATAGAGCGCCGGGGACTCGGGCGACCAGAGCTCGGGCGACTTTATCTCCATTTCCTGAACCGCCTTTCCGCGCCCGTCCGAAATTTCCGCGCCGGAGGTTTTCTGCGCCACAGTCCCGCCGCTCGGCGAAATAATCGAAGTCCTGACCGAAACCTTTTTGCCGGAACCGGAAAAGTCGGCAACCGAGGTCTCTATGCGGCATGTCGCGGACTCTTTGGAAACGCTCGGGGTCGTGACGTAAGTGCCCCAGTTTTCGACGTGCGTCTGCGGCTTGACCGCGAGCCTAACGTCGCGGAAAATCCCCGCCCCGGAGTACCAGCGCGAGGCCGACGGGAGATTCTCGAGACGCACGGCGAGCTTGTTGCACTGCCCGAATTTGAAATGCCCGGTGAGGTCGAGCTCGAACGACGAATACCCGTAGGGCCACTCGCCTACATATTCGCCGTTCAGCCACACTTTCGCGCGGCTCATCGCCCCGTCAAACTGTATGTAAACCCTCTTTCCCGCCTCAGACTTGGGAAGCTCGAGCGTTTTCCTGTACCAGCCCACACCTTCAAACGGCAGCGCCCCCGTGCGCCCCGTGCGCGTGCGCGCCACCTTTTCGCCGTCCTGCATGACCTGCGTGAACTGCTTGTCGTAATTCAGGTTAAACGGCTGTCCTACCGCCCAGTCGTGCGGCACCCTGACGCGCTCCCAATCCGACGCGTCCGCGGAAAGCGCCTCGCCGCCCGCCACATCCCCCCTGTGGAAAAGCCATTTCCCGCCGAGGGAAACATCTGTGGTTCTGTACGCAAAGGCAGCCGGTATCGCAGCGGCCCCAAAAACAATGCAAAGCGTCTTTTTCATCATATGCGGTTCCGAATTTAACAAATCCTTTCCGGATTACACCCGAACACCCCCGCAATTACAAGCATTTTGTTGGGAGGAGAAGGCCCCTTGCGGCGGCAGCCGGCGCAGTCCGGCCTCCCCATGGCGCCCCGGCATAAAACGGGCGCCGCACGAGAGCTTCGGCCGCGCTTTTGGCGCCCGGCGCAAGGATCCCCGCCCCCGCTTTGGCGCAGCGGCCAGATGAACGGAAACCGGCGCTATCCGCAGACAATTTGGCGGAGTCCGGCCAGGCGCTTGCATCGGGCCGGCAGAACGCCCCTCCCCCGCGGCGCGGAAACACTCGCCGCGCGCGCCGGACATCTGAGGGCGGCCCGCCCGAACGCGGGCTATCTGCCGGAATTATCCGCCATGGCAAACCAGCCCTTGCTGATTTCCACGCCGCTTTCGTTCGTAGTGGAGCATCCGCCGAGCAGCAGCGCGGCGGCAAATATCGTGGCGATAACGGTAAATTTTTTCATACTCGCCGAATATTGGCGGATTGCCCCGGAAAAGGCAATTCAATAAAAAGTTGCAAACCGCCCCGTCTTCTGCTTGATTTTTGCGCCATGAAAAAATTTGCCTCAACAATGGCGATAATGATTGCGCTGTTCGCGCCCGCCTCCGGGGCGTTCGCCGCCGGCGAACCGGAATCCGCGGCCGCGCTCAGGGAGCGCGTAAAGGCCCTCGAAGAACAGGTGGCGCAGCTCAAAGCCAAAATATCCGAGCAGGCGAAGTTCGACGCCGAAATAATCTCCAGAATGCGCGCGGAAAACCGCGCCCTCAAAAAGCGCCTGCGCTCGGCCCGGCCCGCCGTTTCCGAATCCGCGGCCGCGGAGGCGAAGGGCCCGGCAAAGGAGAGGGCGGAGGAGGTCGAGCGCAAGACCGAAGAGCGCATTTCCGAAAAGGAGCCCAAGGACGGCGGCTTCCACATGTTCCCGTTCTGAACCGAAAAAACAAACGCCGTTTAACGGCGCCGCCATGCGGCGCGCAAACCACACCACCGAAAAATGCCGGAAGCAGACTTCAAGAGTTCCCTAAACCTTCCCAACACCAAATTCCCCATGCGCGGCGACCTCGTCAGGCGCGAGCCCGCGCGCATCGAACACTGGAAGAAAACAGGGCTGTATAAAAGGATTCAAAAGGCGCGCGCGGGCGCCCCGAAATTCGTCCTGCACGACGGCCCGCCCTTCACCAACGGCGACGTGCACATAGGAACCGCGCTCAACAAGATTTTAAAGGACGCCATACTGCGCTACAAGACGATGAGGGGGTTTGCAACCCCGTACGTACCCGGCTGGGACTGCCACGGCCTGCCAATCGAGCACAAGGTCGTGAAGCAGCTGCGCAAGGACAAGAGGGAGCTCGGCATACCGCAACTGCGCGAGGAGTGCGCGAATTTCTCGGAATCCTTTATAGAGAGGCAGCGCGCGCAGTTCGAGCGCCTCGGCGTGCTCGCGGACTGGGAAAACGAATACAAGACCAAAAAGCCCGCGTACGAGGCCGACATTCTGCGCACGTTCGCGGCGTTTGTCGAAAGGGGCCTCGTCTACCGCAGCAAGAAGCCCGTGTACTGGTCGATTCCCTGCGCGACGGCGCTGGCCGAGGCGGAAATCGAGTACGCCGAGCACGTCAGCACGTCGATATGGGTGGCGTTTAAGCTCGACGAAGAGTCGAACAGGCGCCTCGGGCTTTCGGGCGCGGAGATCGTCATCTGGACGACCACCCCGTGGACGCTGCCGTCCAACCTCGCCATGGCGGTGAATCCCGACGTTGAATACTGCGCGGTTTCCGCGAACGGGCGAACCTTTATAATCGCCCTGCCGCTCGCGGACTCCTTTATAAAAGACTGCGATCTCGGGGGCGCGGAAGTCTCCCCGCTCGGCAAGGGGTCGGACATCGAGGGGATCGCCGCATACCACCCCTTCATAGACCGCAAGAGCAGGGTGTTCTGCGCGCGTTACGTTACGACGGACTCCGGCACGGGCGTCGTGCACATCGCCCCCGGGCACGGGCTGGAAGACTACCAGGTGGGTCTCGACAACGGCCTCGAAATCTACTCCCCCATCGGCGACGACGGCAAATACGCCGACGACGGCAAAGTGCCCGCCGAGCTCGTCGGGCTCAGCGTCCTCGAAAACTCCTCGGGCAAAAGCCAGGCCAACGAAAAGGTTCTCGAGATAATATCCTCCAACGGCTCGCTGCTAAAATCGGCGGAAATCTCCCACCAATACCCGCACTGCTGGCGCTCCAAGACGCCCGTCATATTCAGGGCGATGGACCAGTGGTTTGTGTCGCTCGACAAGGGCGGCCTGCGCGCGGAGGCCCTGGAAGCCGTCTCGAAAGTCGAATGGCTGCCCGCGCGCGGCGAAAACCGCATCCGCGGGGCGGTGGAGTCGCGCCCCGACTGGTGCATATCAAGGCAGCGCTCGTGGGGCGTGCCCATTCCCGCCTTCTACGGCGCGGACGGCGAGGCCTACCTCGACGCGGGGGTCGTAAAATTCGTCGCCGGCAAGGTTGAAACGCTCGGCACCAACATGTGGTACAGCCTGTCCGCCTCGGAAATCCTCGACGGCGCGCCCCTGCCGCCGCACTGGCCGTCGCCGGACAGCCTCCGCAAGGGCTCCGACACCCTCGACGTCTGGATAGACTCCGGCACGAGCCATATCGCCACCCTCATGCGCAACCCGGATCTCCATTGGCCCGCCGACCTGTATCTGGAAGGCTCCGACCAGCACAGGGGCTGGTTCCAGAGCTCTCTCTGGACGGCGGTCGCAACGCGCGCGGAAGCCCCGTACAAAAAGGTGATAACGCACGGGTTTGTCGTCGGGCAGGACCGCAAGAAGATTTCCAAATCGAGCGACGGCAAGCCGCAGACCTCCGACATGTACGTCGGCAAGTGGGGCGCGGACATCGTGCGCCTCTGGATCAGCTCGGTCGACTACCAGAACGATATCCCGATTTCCGAGGACATACTCTCGCACATCGCCAACGCCTACCGCGGGGTGCGCAACACCATAATGTACCAGCTTGGGAACCTCTACGACTTCGACCGCGCCAAAGATGCCGTGCCGGCCGAAAAGCTCGACGCGCTCGACAAGTGGGCGCTGTTCAAGGCCGCCCAATTCCTCGGCGAAGCCGAAAAGGCCTACGACGCCTACGAATTCCACAAGGTCTACAAGCTGCTGGACAACTTCTGCGGCGTGACGCTCTCGCGGGTATACCACGACATTCTCAAGGACAGGCTCTACACCTACGCGGCAAATTCGCCCGAGCGGAGGTCGTCGCAGACGGCCATCGACATCATAAGCGACGTCCTGATAAAAGTTGCCGCACCCATACTCACGTTCACCGCGGACGAGGCGTTCTCGTTTAAGAACGGCGCGGAATTTTCCGAAGACTCCGTGCACCTGCAGGACTGGCCGAAAATCGGGGAGGAATTCCTCGACGCCAATGCCTGCGAGGGCGTGGAGAGAATCCTCGCCCTGCGCGAAAAGGCCAACGAAGAGCTCGAAAAGCTGCGCCAGGGCAAGGAAATAGGCAAGAGCCTCGAGGCCGAGATAGAGATAGGGGTCGCCGCGGGTTCGCCCGAGGCGGGTTCCCTGCGCGAATTTTCCGCCAACCTGCCGGAGATATTCATAGTCTCCTCCGTGAAGGTTTCGGAGGGCGATTTTGAAACGCCGGTTATCCGCGCGGCAAAGGCCGGGGGGCGCAGATGCTCCAGATGCTGGAGGGTTCTGCCCGACCTCCCCGCGGACGGCATTTGCCCGCGGTGCAAAAAAGCAATGTCGCAAAGCATATGACGAAAAAACAAGCCGCAAAAAAGACGAACAAACGGCCGGCCCCCGGGCCCGCCGCAAAGCCCGCGCGCGCAAAGGCGGCGCCGGCCGTCCCCTCTCCTAAAAAGGCCGCTGCGAAAAAGCCGGCCCCCGGGCGGAAAGCCCCGGCGCAAAAAATACCCCCAAAAA
>DBGCYC010000117.1:0-7821 GCA_048390825.1 Candidatus Merdousia sp. | reverse complement strand
CTATCTTGGATAAAATGCAGACGCATTTTATCCTTCCCGAAAGCCTTATTTTATAACCTTGCTGCGCTTCGGATAGAATAAGCTTTCGTTTTCATTGCGCCAAATCCCGGAAACTAAGGTTTTCAGAACGAACTTTGGAAGTGTTAGATTTATACGAGGGATAGCCCTATTGCGTGAGCAATGGGCACAAGGGGTCTTGCCCCCTTCTATGGGAACGTCACTACGAGGATAGAAGTATTGGCATAGCCAATCTTCGTAAGGGGCTTGCCCCTTCTATGGAAGCGGCACCTTGCCGCGGGGATAGGCGTATTGCGTAAGCAATCGCCGTAAGGGGTTTATCCCTTCAATGGCCGGCGCGCTTCGCGCCCCTTCTCTTCTATGGTAGGCATGCGCCGCGCCTTACCGGCTTGTTTTGCGCCAGTAAGGCATTTGCCGTTTAATTGAAGATGTTCCATGCGAGGTAACATTCTCTCGCAAACCAGAAGAGTATGAGGATTAGGGCGATAAAGGAAAGTTTCTTGACGCCGCGCCACAGTTCTCCGGGCATATCGTAGCGGCCGACTTCGCCGCGCGTGGCCTTTTTGAACTCGTAGAGAGGGTCTTTGGAGCGCACGCTCTTGGCGGAGGAACGGAGTTTTAGCTGTCGTCTTTTCCAAAACATAGCGGAGGGGGAGGCGAGACTGGTGCGTGATTAAATTTTCGGCGGATTAGTTTTTGACGCAGAGGCAAACTGGCGGCAAGAAAATACCAACGGCCGGATAAAAATGTGTTGAAAAAGACCTCTCCGGGCGCAATATGGCGGAAATATGAGTAAGGAAATAGAAGAAGGGCTGAACCTCGCGCTCGATTTTACGAAGCTGAAAAAAATCGCCGCGTGCGGCGAGGACGTGATACCCGCTATAGCGCAGTGCGCGGACACCGGGGAAGTGCTCATAGTAGGCTACGCCAACGCCCTCGCGCTCGAGACCGCCGCGAGGGAAAAAATGGCGACGTTTTGGAGCACATCGAGAAACGAGCTCTGGATAAAGGGCAAGACGAGCGGAGATTTCCTCGAAATCGTGGACATACTCGTGAACTGCGAGCAGAACTCGATAGTCTACAAAGTCAGGCTCAAGGGCAAGGGCTCGTGCCACACGAAAGACAAGTCGGGGGCGCCGCGCAGGGGCTGCTATTACCGCAGAATCAAAATATCTGACGGGAAGATAGGAGACCTGGAATTTCTCGAAGGGGCGGAATAGTCGAAATTTGTTCTGGATTTTCCGCCGGGACGCGGGTATAACTCTTTTTAAATTGCGCGGCGCAGTGCGGCCGGATTTCGGCGCCGGCGCGCGCGCGGAAACAAAGAAGCATCAACATGAAGTTTAAAATCAGCAAGGAACACTTCTCGACCGGCCTGAGGCAGGTCACAAACGTCGTAAGTTCAAAGCCCCAAATGGCGGTTCTAAACAACGTGCTAATAAAGGCCGAGGGCGGCAGCGTCATGCTGACGACGACCAACCTCGAGCTCGGCATAAGGTGCTCCATAAAGGCGGAAGTCGAAGAGGCGGGCGAGATCACGCTGCCCGTCAAGAAGCTTGCGGCGATCATAAACTCCATGCCGCAGCAGGAGGTGACGGTGGAGAGCGCCGACGGGCAGACCGCCAGAATCCGTTCAGGCCGCTCGGACTTCAACCGCTTCAACGGCCTTAAAGCCGAGGACTTTCCCGCCCTGCCGAGCTTTGTGGACCAGCATTCGTACGAGCTCCCGCCGCAGGAGCTGGCGCTGATGCTCCGCTCGGTGTCGTACGCGCAGAGCACGGACGAGAACAGGTACATATTAAACAGCGTGTTTTTCAGCTTTTCGGAGGGCAAGCTTTCCCTCGTGGCGACCGACGGCAGGAGGCTCGCGCTGATTTCGCGCGACATGAAAATCGACCGCGAGGACGAGGGGTCCATAATACTTCCCGCCAAGACGGTGACGGAGCTCGAAAAGCTCCTGTCGCAGGGCAAGATGGTAAAAATCAGCTTCAGCGACCGGCAGGTAGCCTTCGACATCGAAGTCGGAGAAGAATCCGCAAACAACGGGCTTTCCGGCTCGATATACCTCGTATCGAAAATCGTCGAGGGCAGCTACCCGAACTACAAGCAGGTGATCCCCAAGGAGGCCGAGCACCGCATAAAGGTCGAGCGCGAGCTCATGCTCGAAACCGTCCAGCGCGTCGCCCTGATGACGAACGACAAGCAGAATTCCGTAAAGCTCAAAATCGCCGACAACTGCCTTGAAATTTCGGGCGAAAGCGCCGAACTCGGCGAGGCCAAGGAGCCCATAGAGGTTGAATATTCCGGCCCGGAGGTCAGGATAGGCTTCAACCCCGAGTTCCTGCTCAGCCCCCTGCGCAACCTCACAAAAGACGAAGTGTTCTTCGAGTTCAAGGACGAGATGAGCCCGGGCGTCTTCAAGACCCTCGACAACTTCCTCTGTGTGGTGATGCCGCTCAGGATATAGCGCACCCGCACGAAAGACAAAGCGCGTTCGCAACCGGGCGCGCTTTTGTTTTCAGTACGCATGGCAACCGAATCCCTCATGTTGGCCGCGGCCGCCGTTCTGTTCGCGGCATTCGCGCTGCTCGGGCCGCTCTCCCGGGCGTTTCCGCTGCGCGCGTGGCTGAGGGTCGCCCGCAGGTGGGCGAGGTTCGCGTTCTTTTCCGTAGCGCTCGCGCTCGCGGCAAAAAGGTACGCTTTCCCCGGCGCCGGATTCGCCGAGCTCGCCGCGGCCGGGGCGCTCTCGTACGCGCTCGTCGAGACGCTCATATACTGGCTGCAAATCTGCGCCGCGAGCTCCTCGGGGCTGCCGCCGTTCGGGACCCGCAGAAAGGTTGAATCGGCATGGAGCTGCGAGCCGTCAATGATAAGGCTGAAGCGCAAAATCGAGGGGTTCGGCTTCAAAAAAAGCGGGGCGTTTCTCGTGGAGTTCGGCAACGGCATGTCGGCAAAGACGACGATTTTCGACTCCGCCGACGGCAGGACGCGCCTCGACGTCACCTTCGTTCCGGCTGGGGGGGGCGCGTATGCGGTGTCTTCGAGCGCGTATTCGGTCGATTCCGACGGCGCGCGGTGGGCGACCGACGGCAACCCCACCCCGTTCGGGCTGTCGTTCCCGGACGGCTGGAAGGTGTTGCGCAAGCCGCTGGCGTGCGACCCTCTCAGGCTTCTGAAAATCCACGCCGCGCGGCTGGAAAAGAGCGGCAAAACCTTCGTCCAAATCCCCGAAACCCCGGACGGGTACGCCTCGGAAATCGCGGGCGGCGTCGAGAGGCAGTCGGCGCGCGACGGGCTCATGAACGCCGGCGCGGAGGCCGAAGAGTCGGGAATTTTCACGCAGGAGGGCAAGACGCGCATTTGGCTCGACATGATAGCCACAAACTACTTTCCGTTTTTCAGATGAAGGCGCGCTCCAAAACGCTTGCGATACTCTGCTGCGCGCTGGCGGCCGCAGCCTCCCGCGGGGCGCAAATCGTAGAAGACGGCGCGTGCGACATAGCGGTGGTTCTGCCTCGCAACGCGGCGGAACCGGACGCGCGCGCCGCGAACACTCTCGCCCGGGAAATCTCGAAACTCGCGCGCTCCGGGCTCGTCAAAGTCTCGTTTTCGGACGGGGAGCCGGCGCGCGCCAAAACGCGGATTTTTTTTAAAAAGACGGGGGAGCCTTTCAGCATAAAGGGCGGAAACGCGATCCGCGTAAAGTCCGGCCGCGGCCGCGTCGAGATTTCCTACCCGGACGAGACGCGCGCCATGAACGCCGCCGGGCTGTTTTTGAGAAGGCTGTGCGGCATGCGCTTTTACGCCCCGGGGGAGCTCGGGACGCACTTTGAAAGGCGCGAAAATTTTGAAATCCCGGACGGCGAATTTGAATACAAAGACGCCTTTGCCGCGGCGGATTTTTACGCGGGGTCGAAAAAACCCGCAGACCGCGCAAAGGTGCGCGAATGGCTCGAACTCAACGGTGCGCGCCGCGTCGGCGGGGGGTTTTCGCACAATATGAAAAACATTTTCGACGCCGGCTTTCTGCGCGCCCACCCGGAGGCCGCGGCGCGCAGGCGCGACGGCTCCCCCAAGCCGCGCTCCCAGCCGGATCTCCTGAACCCGGCCGCCGCCCCGCAGGCCGCGAAAAAGGCGGGGGAATTTTTCGCCGAAAACCCCTTCGCAAAAATGTTCCCCATGGGAATCGCGGACAGCTCGGAATTTGACGAGCGCGCTCCGACGCTCTCGCGCAAGCGCGGGTATTTCAGGGGCTTCCCCGACTATTCGGAAGCCGTTTTCGCCTTTTCCGCGAAGGCGGCGGAGCTCATCGCGCAAAAGCACCCCCGCAAATTCGCCGGGTGCATCGCGTACCTGGCCTGCGAGAGGCCGCCTGCATTCCGCCTTCCCGGGAACCTCGTACCGTATTTCACCACCGACAGGGCGAACTACTTCGACGAAAAATACAGGCTCGAAGATTTCAGGACGCTGGAAGAATGGGGGAAAACCGCCGAAAATTTCGGCGTATACGACTACGCCTACGGCGCGCCCTACCCGCTGCCGCGGGAAACCGGGGGGGCCATAGCCGAGGGAATCGCGCGCGCCCACGGGGCCGGTGCGCGGCTGTACTACGCGGAGCTCAACCCGGTATTCGCCTTCGACGCCAAAAAGTGCGCCGAAATCTTCGCCGCCATCGAAATCCCTTCCGACCCCGGCGCGCCGAAAAGGGCCGCAGGGGAATTTTTTAAAAACTTTTACGGCCCCGCGGCGGAAGCGGCCGAAAAATTTTTCAGAACGGCCGAGAGGGCGTGGTTTGAAAACCGCGCGCGCAGGGGGGACGCCGCGCGGTGGCTCGGGCTGTTCAAGCTCGAAAGCTCCGCCGAAATTTTTTCGGACGCGGACATGGAGGAAATGTCGGACGCGCTGGCCGAGGCGGCCGCCGCGGCCCGGACGGCTAAATCGAAAAAATATTCGGAGCGCGCAAGGCGCCTGAAAACCGCCTTCGATTTCGGGAAAAAATGCCGGGAGGAGTATTTTTTAAAGAAGCGGATTTTTGAAGGCGTAAACGCGGGCGAAGCTCCCGGAAAAATAGAGGCCCTAATGCGCGGGCTGCGCGCGGTATCGGTGGAAAAATCGGAGATCTTCGCTGAACTTGAAGGCGACGGCGAATATCCCGCGCCCGCCTTCACGGCGCCGATGTTCGCCAAAAGCCTCGACCCGTCCGTGCAGGCCGCCGAATACCTGCTTTCAAAAGGCGCGGACGAAGGCTTTCTCGAATCGCTGTTTTCGGCGGAGGAAATCGCGCTTGCGAAGGCCTGCGCAGGCGGCGCGGAGTCGGCGTCGGAAGTCGACGGATCGTTCGAGAGCGCGGGCGACGGGAAATCCGAACGCCTCCCCGTGCCGGGCGCATGGATTCCGTACGAATGCGACTACGACGGCGCGTCCATGGCGGTATCAAAGCGCGCCGCGCGCTCCGGGAAATATGGGGCGGAGTTTTCGATGTGTGAAAATTCGGCGATATCGGCGGTCTCAAAAATCTCCGAAGGCGGGATTCTGATTTTTGACGGATACTATCGCGGACGCATAACGCCCGGAACTGCGTGCTACGCGACGATAGCCTTTTTCGACGCGGGCGGAAAATACCTCGGGCGCGGGACGAGCCTCTTCCACGTGTCGGACGGCGAAAAGTTTTTGCGGTTCCTTTGCGCGGCGCGCGCGCCCAAAAGCGCTCAAACCGCCGTGGCGAGCCTCTTTGCAAGCCGCATGAAAAAGGGGGACTTCCTGTTCGCAGACGATTTGAGGCTGAGAAAAACGGATAGCGCAGACGCCGCGCAATAATCTTTTTAAGAGACCGTTCTCAACCCCTTCCATGGTACTAATTCTAACTCTGACATGGATTATGTCGAATTTTTGTTTTTCAATTAATATATTAATTATTAAAAAATTATATCTTTAAAATTTTTAAATACTTCTAAAAATATTTTTTATCGCAAAAATATCCGTATATTCAAGCCTGATTAGGCATATTTGAACTTCAAAGTGTTTACATTCTTTCAACGACGCATGCCGTTAAAATAAAAGGAATACGAAATGATACAATAAGCATTTTAATGTATAGAGGTTCAAGCACCTTTAAATTTTTGAATGGCATGACAAAATAGCCTCAAAAGAATTTATATTGAAAAATTGACATGATACAATTAATAGTAAATTAAACTTTAGATGATTTTTATAAGCCATGCAAGCGTGGATGCCGATTTAGGAGAGCATTTAATTGATATTTTCAAAGAATTAGGAATTCCTAAAGATGAAATTTTCTTTTCGTCAAGTTATCATACCGGTGTAAAGGTTGGTGATGATTTTATAGAAACGATAAAATATGAGTTAAAAAGAGCCAACATAGTAATATTCATTTTGACAGAAGAATTTTATCGAAGTGTCTATTGTATGAATGAAATGGGCGCAGCATGGATTCTTGAAAAAAAATATTCCCTATTTTGTTACCTTCAATTCAGATACATGAAATGGAAGGAGTAATCGACCAAAGACATATTGTTTGTACCGCAGAATACTCAAAATATGGGCAATTTAAGGGTCTTTTAATTGCTTTAAAGAAAGATTCATCATTTTCTGATGATGCAATAAAAATGCACTGGTCTGCTTTTGTAAGCTCTGCAAGTAAAAGAAAGATACAAAAACCAAATTACCGAAAAAAAGAAATATCCAAAATAGAAGAAATGATTTTAAGCGGAGGCCTCACGGATGGGGAGTTAATCTTGTTATCTTATTATATTGATAATGAAATAGACCATTTTGATTTTCTTTCGTTTCCTGATAAAGACGGTAAGAGTTTTAATAGCGATGAGCCTATATATAGAAATTTTATTGAACAATATTCGAACATAGACATCAAGAAAGTTGCGGATCTTTTGGAAAAAAGCTACATTATTAAAACTGCATACGATGATTTTGGCAAACCATATACGTGGCGGATAAGCATTGATACATTTAGAAATTTAAAAACCCTTTCGGATGATGCTCAACTGATTATCAAAAACGCTAAGGGGAAATATAGATCGACACAGAGCAAACCTGTTGCCTCAAACAAAGTGAGTAATTTTTTTAAAGACAGAAATGCGTCAGATGTTGAAAAATTACTTTTATGTTATACGAAAGAATTCTCCTCTTTTGTTCTGGGAGCACGCTGGAAAGCTTCTGCAGAAATTGCTAATATTCGACAGTGGGAAGAAATAAATGGGTTGAACCATAATTTATCAAACAATTATGAAACTATTTTGCAGAGGTTAGTCGCCCTAGGATTCTTTGATGTGAAAAGCTGTACATCATATGGTAATCCCAGAGAATATGAGTTAAAAAACGAATTGAAGTTTCAACTATTGAAACTAGATGAAGAAATTCTTGGTTCAATAGAACAGTTGAAAAAAGAAAATCATTCTGAGCATTCAGACGATGATGTACCTTTTTGAAAATAGATGATGCATTCATGTTAATGCATTTTTTCACCTCAAGAACTCAAGTTCAAATGTGTCTATCTTAATGTTTCCTGTCGCATAAAGCCGTACTTTTAAGGTTTATTCTCTACAAGAATATTAATCAAAAAATCCCCCCCCTCCCCCTGCGCAAACACTTGGGCGCGGAGGCATGTCCTCCGCGCCCAAGTAAACCGTTTCTGGAAATCCGCGTGGCCTATCCGATTTTCCTGCGCGCGGCAAATATCAGCGCAAGCGCCCCCAAAGCCGCAGCCAAAGACTCCGGCTCCGGCACCTGCGCAAACCCGACTTGCAGCGAGTATCCGCTCCCGAG